>NZ_NPDQ01000008.1 GCF_002812125.1 Leptospira brenneri | reverse complement strand
TCGTTAACTTTGAATACCAAGGTTTTGAAGAAACAATCTTATGTTTGGATGCTATTTTTTTGAATCAAGTCGAGTTGCTCACTGCATCACGTAAGAATCTACAGAGAAATACTAGTCTTGCATATTGTATTGATATACTATCCATAAATCTGACCGGGTGATCATCTAATGCGCCTCGCCATTGGCTCCTGAATTGCAATCTAGAACAAAAAAGGCGAAAAATTAAAACGAAGAAAATTCGATTGTATTCTTTGTGAAGATTTTTGAATCCCCTTTGCTCTGGTTTGATTGGAGTACCAGAGAAAAGAGAATTCAATCGTAACTAGAGTTTGACTTTTAATTACATGTAATGGCAGAGGCAGCAATTCGGCAATTCACCGTTTGTTTGTCTATGCTATACGCAAACGATGTTGAACAAAGCGTAGTTCCACCAGCAGAAGCCTTAACTGAGTATGTTGCATTCGTTGAGAAACTAGACAAATAAAATTCAGACATTTTGGAACCTGACTCACTAAAACTAGAAGTTTTAATAGCTGTATCTGCACAATTTTCTGCGCTATGAACGGTGACAGTGTAAGTTCCTGCATTATTTACAGCACCAGTCGAAGCAGTAATGTATAAATTACCTTTGACAGTCGAGTTAACCAATAAGTAAGAACAAACAATATCTTCAGCACATGCGGTATCTTTTTTATCTTCGCAATTTAAAAGTAAAAAAGATACACTCAAAATAAACAAAACTTTAACTATTTTCATATAACCCTTTAATTAAAAAATTTTCTGTATGTAGGAATATAAGCTTAACAAAAATTAAAACAATTCCAACAAACTGTGATTAGCTTATTTTTCTAATCTTTAATGGTCAATGTAAATCAAAAATATAAGGTAAAATTCCCGAAGTACATTTGCTGTTTTTTTAAGAAAAAAAATCTAACAAATGCAATAATCTCAGAGTAGCGGTAGCCACTACTTTAAATTTTTTAATATTAATTTTTCAATCTATGCAATAAAACTGATACACTCTTTAGTCTGCAGACTTTTCTTTTTGTTAGGTGGAATCATCAATATTCTAATGCTTCCGTCCCCCCTTTGGTTTATTATTTTGGATTTAGGTGCGGCGTATTTACCAATGAGTTACCTTGGATGGTTCATATTCCATAAAATCCAGTAAGATTGGGTTGTTTCCTATATGGGAACGGAACTCAAACTATGAACTAATTTAAATAAAAACTTGGGTTTTGAGTGTCGGGCTTGAAGAGATTGTGGATTTCTGTTAGGTGTGGTTTTCGGAAATTTAGCCCACAAGCCCGCCTCCACCACCCAATTCAGGGCGGGGGCTCTTCGGGGGACATGAGACATAGTTTAATTATGTTGATTTATTTTCTGGCAGCGCTCACGCGTTTTTGAATTACCTCGTTCAGGACTTCCACAAGCTCTTGGAACTCGTCTCCCTTTCGAATCCGAATGGTTTCAATGGGTTCTCCTGTTGCCATCCTTTGCAAAGAACGTTTGATACTAAAAACGGGACCTGCCATTTTATGAGATTTAAAAACAGAAAAGACAGTAATCAAAAGTAAGTACAATACAGAAAGAGTCACCACTGCATCGAATTGAATGGTATACATATTCAACTGGTGGTCATAATTAGGAAGGTAAATCTCCCTAGGAACGAATTTCTCTTTTGCTTCGCCTGGTGCTGCATCCTCATTTTCAACGTTCCAAAATACCGTTTGCGCATCTTGGCGAAGTCGAAACACCGCGCCACCATCATATTTCGACTGGTTCAACCAGTAGAGAAAACCTAAAGTCACAAGCACCCCGGAGATAAACAAAAGAGAATAATGAGCTAAAAACTTTAACTGGAATTCTTTATCAATAAGGTAGTGAAAACGAAAGGTCTTTTTATGATTTTGTGGCATGATATCCTTATATCACCCAATGTGGGCTTCGAGATGAGACTCTCAGGAAATGACTATATTGTCAAAAACTTATAAAATTTAACGAATTTTTTCTGTTTCTAATATTTTTTGGATCGGGATTTCGATAAGACCATCCAATCCTTGAAAGTGTAAATGGGTTTCTGACTGACCTAGGATTACTCCGCGGAGTTCTGTGCCATCCTCCAATCGTACTAGTTCTAATCTTGCATGTTCTTCGTATAGCATCGATTCGCGAGCCAAAATCGTTTGGGTTTGGAAAGCTTTGAGTTCCTTATCCTCTTTGGGACTGACAGGTGTGGCTGAACTAGGCACTGGCTCCCCAAGTTCGATAACCGTTTGTTGTTTTGAAGTGAGTATCAGATCACCAACAGCCACTGAACCCTCTCGAACGGCAACAACCTCAGATTTCCCATCAAACTGCACACTAAATACAGTTCCTCTAACTTGAGTCAGATGCTCACCTGCTTGAACTACAAACTGGCTGTCTTTAGAAAGTTTGGAAACGGAAGCAAATAACTTCCCTTTTTTAACAGAAAACTTTTGTGACTGAGCTTCATTTGTTTTTTCGATTAAGTCCATCACCACTTCTGAATTGGGAGTGATCCGCATCCAAGACCCTGTTTCAAAGTCCAAATCAATTTGCGAAGAACCTTCTGTAATGACTACATCCCCAGAAGCCAATTGGTATTTTTTTACCAGAGGAACCGATAGAGAACTTCCTCTCGGAAGGACAGAAACTTTTCCTTTGACGGAAGATACGATGACTTTTAAAGGAGAGCTGGTTTCCTGGGTTGTTTTGGCTGCAGGGGCAACTGCAAGATCAGAATGGTTCGTTTCTGATGGATTTGAATTCATCAGAAAAACAAAAAACAACGCAGCGGCAAGAGAAAGCGTAGAACCTCCGACAACAGCAAGCCCTAAAGGTCTTCGAAAAAAAGAAACAACATTGGAATTAGAACTTTTTTCTGGTAGGTATTCGAATTGGATACTTCGTTTGGCAACCGTTTCCCAAGATGGGAACTCCCTTGTCTCTGTTACCTTTGCCGGTTTCCGTAAGAGCTCTTCCCATTTAGCGATTGTATGTTGCTTATCAAATTCGTTCATTGATCTAGTCCGGTACCAGGTTTTCTCTCTTCGCTATGGCTAATACCTTATCCGTGGCTTTAATCACCAAACGGGAAGCAGTAGAAACCGATACTCCTAAGATCTCAGCGATCTGCACTAGCTGAAATCCTTCCACATTCTTAAGTAACAAAGCAGAACGTTCTTCTTCCGACAATTCCCCTAAAAAAGAATAAAGTCGGTCTTCTAAATCCTGGTATTCTGCCTTGGTTTCGAGTTTTGGATTGTGGCTATGAAACTCAATTTCATCAGAAACAATCTCTCTCGTGGTAGAAAACTTTTTAGCATAATTAATCGACAAATTGCGAGCAATTGTATATAAAACCATGACGGACTTCTCTTCTGAGAGGCCAGCATTGCTATAATGCTTATGGAAACTGAGAAAGCTGTCTTGCATCAAATCCATTGCCGTGTCCGCGTTTTGAGTGTACTTGTAGAGGAAGTCATAAATACGCTTATGGCTTCTTTCATAAATTTGACTCATAGAGACAGCTTTGTCTGACACAATCTTGTATGTGCTGGTAAAACCGAGTCTCTGACAAGTAAAATCCCGTTCCCCTCTGTAAAAGTAAACAACCGGGGAAGGTCAGATTCTCATAAAACCAATATTATTTTTCTCTTAATAGGGCGTCATTCGCAGCATTTTTATAGGCTCCGATCATGGTGGGATAGTTAAAAATATGCTCGGTGAAGTACTCAATGGGAGCCTTGAGATTCACCACACATTGTCCGAGAGCAATGAGCTCTGTCGCCTTGTCCGAAATGATATGGACTCCAAGAACCCTTCTCGTTTGTTTATCAAAAATGATTTTTAAAAGACCCACTTGGTCCCCACTGATCTGAGCACGTGTGATGGTATCAAACCGAGCCATCCCCACTCCATAAGAAACTCCTCTCGCTTTGAGAGCTTCTTCGGTAGGGCCAATGGTTGCGATTTCTGGAAGGGTATAAATTCCAATAGGAAATTCTTCCGAATCTACTGGAACCGATGGATGACCAAACATATGCTTGGCGACGTATGCTCCTTGGTACATCGACACCGATGCTAAACTAGGAAATCCAATGACATCACCGCAAGCATAGATATTAGAAACATTTGTCTGGTAGTTTTCGTTGACTAAAATTTGTTTTCGGTCATTGGGGACAATGCCAACAGACTCCAAACCTAAATTGTCCACGTTCCCTAACCTACCACGAGAGATCAAAACTTGGTTAACACGAACCACTTCACCTCTGTTAGTTGTGAGTTCAAATCCTTCATCGTTCGGAAGTTTTTTGTAATTAGTAATAGAAGAATCAACATGAATAGAAATCCCCGATTGTTGCATGATGCGAGTCATTTCATTGGATATATCCTCATCCAAAAATCCAAGAATCCTACTTTGTGAATCAAAAAGATGTACTTGGACACCGATATGAGAAAAAATAGTAGCATATTCTGATCCAATGATCCCAGCACCCACCACAGCCAATGACGTTGGCATTTTTTTCATAGCGAAGAGTCCATCGCTATCATAAATTAATCCGTCTTCAAAGGGAATGTTTTCATTGGTAGGTCTACGAGGGCTACTACCCGTAGCAATTAAGATGTTTTCTGTTTCGTAGACTTTTTTCCTTCCTGCAGAATCTGTTACTTCTACATGGTGGGCATCGATCACCTTCCCCCAACCGGTGAGAGTCGTAACACGATTTTGAATCATTTGTTCCCGAGTCACATCCTCTTCTTTTTCAATGACTGTGGAGGCACGGAACATCAGCTCTTGTAAAGTTAGGGTTGCTGTTTGGGGAGATTGAAGGCCATGCAGTTTGGACAATTTTAAGTTCCGGTAGAACCGGCTTGTTTCTTGTAAGGATTTGGAAGGAATGGTTCCGTAATGGACACAACCACCACCCAAGTAAGGGTCTTTTTCTATGATGGCTGCTTTTTTTCCCATTTTGCTTGCTTGGATGGCTGCTTTTTGTGCGGCAGGACCGCCCCCGATGGCGAGTAAATCAAATCGATTGATGGACATTTGCTAAAAAAACAGTACCGACCAAAGCCAAAAATAGCAAGCAAAATTGAAAAAACAATCTGACTCAAGAAGTCTTTTCGTTTTTCACCTAACAAAGTAACAAATGGAATACAAAAAATCTTGCTTTGGAAACTCATAGTCTCATGTTTCATCCATCCCTATGGAATTCTTTAAAATGATTCAATCTGGACTTACCGTAGTCTGGAAAATTCTTTCCGAAGGAATTAGAGCCAAACTTGCTTGGTTTACGGGCACTCTAATTGCCCTAACTATCCTATTACTTTCCATCATCACCGTTCGCCAACAAACGGCAATCCTATCCGAAAGTTATGAAAAACAAGCAGCTGTTTCCAAAAATTTTATCGCAAGTTTGGTAATGGAGATTGAGAATATATCGCAAAACTTAATCCGCATTGAAGAATTTAAGTTAAGGATTGAAAAACAAAGGGAAGAACTCAAAAAATACAGAACCGCCAAAGTGGTGACTCAGAAAAAAACTGTTTCTGTTTTTGGATTCCAAACGAATTTATTTGGCTCACTGGGAACATCTAAAGTTGTAAAGAAAGTAGATACGTTTTTTTCCGTTTATCTCACAAAGGATGATGTAGATGTTTTAGAACGTGAAATTCGCCAACAGCTGAGAGAAGCATCCAATCGAAATATCAGTGAAAAAGAATGGAACACTTTAGTTCATCTTGCATCTTCTTATGTTCGTAATGAAGAGAAATATTTAGAAACACAAAAACAAACCCCACCTGAGGATCCAGAAGCAAAAACAAATTGGGAAACCAATGTTAAAAACCTAAAAAAAGAAATTCGAAATCATAAATCCCAACTAGACCTCTTCATTGCAAAGTTCTATGCTGATTCTAAGAAACGCAAACTAGAAGAACTGGGACTGGATACTCAACTTTTTAGAATCCAAACCTTCCCTCTTTCGGCAATGATCCAAGGAGAAACCTCTCTTGCTTCCTTTGATACACAAATCATTGATGACACTTCTCCACTAGCAAAGATTGATCAGTTCGACCAAATGGAAGAAAGTTTGGTAGAGTCTTTCCAACGACTCTCAAATGATATTTCTTCTCTTGATGAAAACGAAAAACAATATGTATATGAGTGGCAAGATAGAGAAATCCAAGCCCTCCACTCTCCCTTATTCCGGCACCAGAATTCAACAAAAAGAGCTTTTAACCTAAGTAGTGTTAAATCCAATTTAGGAGACTACCGAGAAGTCATCAAAGAAGACTATCGGATTACAGGCCAACTTACAGAACTCATTCCAAAACTGAGAGAACGTATCCAGGTTTTAAAAAATGCAAAACCACCTATCCCTCCAGCCAAGGACAAACTTTTCACCAGTTTTTATAAATCCTATAATGAACTCATTTCCGAGAGAGATAAAATTTTTGATGAGGTTACCCAAAACTATCCAATTCCTTTAGAAAATTGGGAAAAAATTGAATCACTAAGGAGTTTGCGTGATGTCACTTTGGAGGATTGGGTTTTGATGAAATTCAAAACAGATCCCACCGAATATGAACGTTATTACCAAGACCCTGATTCTAGAGAAATTCAAAGGAATCGCTGGAAGGCCATCCGTAAATGGATTAGTTCTGCCGAACAAGAAACACCCACAAAAGAATTAAAAAAACTTTTTCCCGATGGGAGTTTTGGCCATTCCCGAAGTGAATCCGAAGAAATCATGTGGAAGTTAGATGGAACACATCTTTTAGAATCAGAAAATGTGCCCAACCTAGTATTACGCGATAACCTCTCTGGACTCATCCGCACCCTTGTGGATAGAACTGATGGAATTCGAGCCATCAAAGACAACAGAAATCAAATTGTGTTCACCGCCATAACGATCTGTTTGGTGGCGATTGTCTTTGCTATTTTTATTTCAGGTGTGGTAGTTCAAAAAATTAGAAAGATCATTCGTAGTGCGGAAGATGTAGGTCAAGGAAATCTCAATGTTCACTTCGATGATGGTGGGAATGATGAATTTGGAAATTTAACAGTGGCACTCAACCAGATGGTGTCGGGATTAAAAGATCGGGAAAAAATGCGTGGTGTCCTCGGTAGTATGGTAGACCCAGTTGTGGTGGGGGAAGCTCTCAAAGATTTAGAAAAACTAAAACAAGGAAGTGAAAAGATCATCACTGCTTTCTTTTCCGATATCGCAGGATTTAGCACCATCTCTGAAAAACTAAACTCCAAAGAACTCGCAGATTTACTCAACGAATACTTATCTGCTATGACCATCATTCTCAAACAACATGATGGTGTTTTGGATAAGTACATCGGAGATGCAATCGTTGGAGTTTTTAATGCCCCACTCGATGTAGAAAACCATTGTCTGAAAGCAGTTTCTGCCAGCGTTGCCATGCGGGACAAACTGGAAGTTTTAAAAACAGAATGGATCACAAATCATAAATACATCCCGGAAGCCCATACGATGAAGTTCCGTATTGGACTAAATATGGGTTATGCGAAAGTTGGATTTATGGGAACGGATGCTTTAGCTTCTTATACCATGATGGGAGATACAGTCAATTTAGCGGCTCGTTTGGAAGCAGCAGGAAAAGATTATGGTGTCAGCATTTTAGTTTCCGAATATGTTCAGGATGAAATCAAAGATCATTTTTTTACAAGGAAATTGGACATTGTTCGAGTGAAAGGGAAAACTAAACCTGTCACCCTTTACGAAATCAGGTGTAAAAAAGGAGAGGAGACGGAAGAAGATCGTCACTTTGTGGAGACCTATGAGGCAGCCCTTTTCTCCTATTTAAACCGAAAATTTGAAGAAGCAGGCAAAAAATTCTACACCCTTCTCACCACAAACGGTGATGAAGCCTGCAAACTCCTGTGGGAACGCTGCCAATACTACCTCGAAATTCCCCCAGAGCCAGATTGGGACGGGGCTTTCACCAGGACGAAAAAGTAGGAAATCTGCGAAAAATTTCAATAAACTGGAAATTTCATCCAATAAAGTGTAACAAATTCTTGCCTTTTTGGACAAGATTTTTAGAATTGGAATAACCGATCTTACAGGAGACTTACCATGGCACTACGTTTAGGCGACGAAGCACCCAATTTTCAAGCAGAAACCTCTGAAGGCAAAATTGACTTTCATGAATATTTAGGACAAGGTTGGGGGATTTTATTTTCTCACCCCAAAGACTACACTCCAGTTTGTACAACAGAACTTGGATATGTAGCCAAAATCAAACCTGAGTTTGAAAAACGAAATGTGAAAGTGCTCGCACTTTCTGTTGACCCTGTTGACAGCCATAAAGGTTGGATCTCTGATATCAACGAAACACAAGGAACTACAGTAAACTACCCTATCATTGCCGATGCAGATCGTAAAGTATCCAATCTTTATGATATGATTCACCCCAATGCTAGCGAAACCACTACAGTTCGTTCTGTCTTTGTTGTAGGACCAGATAAAAAAGTGAAGTTAACCATCACTTACCCTGCGTCCACAGGAAGAAACTTTGATGAACTTTTACGAGTGATTGATTCTTTACAACTCACTTCACAGTTCAGTGTGGCAACTCCTGCTAACTGGAAAGATGGAGAAGACACAATCATCGTTCCATCTGTTTCTGATGAAGATGCAAAGAAAAAATTCCCTAAAGGGTTTAAAACGATCAAACCTTATTTACGTTACACTCCACAACCAAATATGTAGTTTTTAAGATAGCGGGTCTTTGGCCCGCTTCGTTTTGTTTTTTTAGTCTAAATTTTATGAATATCAAACTGAATCGCATTGAATCCCCTTATGTTTTAGAAGCACAGAACGAGTCCGGTAATTCCATCCGTATTGATGCCTCGCCAGAAATCGGTGGAAAAAATTCTGGTCCAAGACCTATGGAACTTTTGATTATGGGCCTTGCTGGTTGCAGTAGCATTGATGTTTTAATGATCCTTGCAAAACATAGAATCGAAGTAAAAGACTACTCAGTCGAAGTCGATGCCGATAGAGAAAAAGTAGAAGAAGCCAATCTTTTTAAAAATATCCATATGAAATTCAAAATACAAGGTGATTTTAAAGAAGAACAAGTTCGACGTGCTATCGATCTCAGCTTAGAGAAATACTGTTCTGTTGCCAAAACATTAGAAAAAACGGCAAAAATCACTTACGAATTTGAACTCATCACATAAAACTTAAATCCATCTCTCCCGAGATCTTATAGTTCGATCTTTAGCTTTTTATTTTTGTTCGTTCAAATCCCAATTGTATTCGTTATAAACAATTTTGGCATCTGGTTTGATGGTTTCGTCAAACCCTTCTTGCAAATATTGAATGAGAGTTGTTTTTTTAGTAAAATCTGTCTGGAACCAATTAAAAATCTTACTTAAGTACAAAGTGTTCGTTACTTTATCATAAGAATTCTTTTTTGGATTCTTTAGAAACCCAAGTTTTGCTTGTTGGAGTTGTTTCTCTAAAGCGTTGGGAGTATAGGCCTCGGAAACTAAATTAGGACAACCAATCGATGCACAAACGATGGCAAAATGAATTCTTGGTTCATTAAAATCCTTCCGCAGTTTTTCATGTTCAATCCAATCCAAATTCCTTGATTTCCCAAGAAGAGAAAAAAAATCTTTTTTCCAAGGAATTCCTCGGGCTAAATTGATTTTTGAAAAAGGGGTTCCAATATCAGTAATACTCTCAATCGGATAATGATCTAAAATCAATTTCACGGTGAATGCATTGTATGCGTTGATAAAAAACCCAATTTTTTCTTTTTCCGTAAATCCTTGGAACTGTGTCTCGGAAACTTTCGAAAGGGATTCTAAATACTGACTTAAGGAAACTTCTTCAGACTTAATTCCTTTGTAAGAGACTAATCCATTTTTAACATGTTTTTTGACAAGGGAGTCCCAAACACTATGTTTATGATCAAAACTTTGGGCAGAAGCCCCTTGGTATAAACCAATACAAAGGAAAACAATACAAAACTGTTTCATAACACCACCCGTTAATTTAGACAGACTCAAAAGTTTTTGTGTATAAGAAAATTTACGACAAACTATTCAAATAACGACTAAGGCCTTGGATGACAGGTGCTGGGATTTCATGACCACCGTTAAATGCAATGAATTCGCCAATAAGCCCAGAATTACGAAGTAACTTTTCCAGTTTTTTCGCATTCGCATAACCTAGAATAGGATCAAATTCTCCATGCGATTGAAAAAACCTTAACGCAGATTTTTTGGGAGCGAGTTCTTTCCATAGAGATTCGTTCACTAAAGCACCCGAGAGAATCGTAAGACCTTTTGATAATTCTTCTTTTCTCAGTGTTAGGTCTGTGGCAAGCATAGCACCTTGCGAAAACCCACCTAAAATTAAGTTGTTCCAAGGAACCCCAAGAGCATCTAACATAAGATAAGCGGCTTGCCTAGCAACATCCATACCTTCAGGATCTTTATCCGCAAAATTTCTAAAATCGTTTTTACGAATTGCCTCTTCTAATGCTGCCATATCAATGGGAAACCAAGCACGACCTGAATAACCGGGCATTAAAGGGACACTTAAATGCCCATGTGGGAAAACCCAATTGAACTTTTGATCTGTGACTAAAACTTCATGAATGGGATATAAATCAAAAGCACTGGCTCCATAACCATGGAACATCACAACTGTAGGTGCATCTGGGTCACCTTGAACTCGGAGTACTTGTAAAGGTCCGAGAGATTCTAAATCATTTTCATTATCTAACATAGTTTAACCGAAGAGTGAAGGTTGGTCCTCATTTGTTGTATCATAAGAAAAGTTGGTCACAGAAATTCCCAGAAGTCTTATTTTCCGAACTGGATCCGTGTTTTCCTTCCATACTGTTGCCAATAGGTTCGAGGATTGCTGGAAAAGGTTGTCTGCCAAGTAGAAAACAGAATCGGAAGAAATAGATTTTTGTTTCACTGTAAAATCTTCAAATTTGATTTTCAGAGTGAGTGTTTTTCCTTGTTTGTTCTTACGACCCATTCTTAATTCGAGTTCTTTAGATAAAGTCTCTAACGTGAGTAACAAATAAGCAAAATCCGCAGAATCATGTGAAAAAGTTGTTTCCACTCCAATCGATTTGGGATCTCGAAACGGGATAACTTCCCTATCATCCATTCCCCTTGCCATTCGGTAAAAAACGGCTCCCATTTTTCCAAATTCCCTGATTAAAAATGCTTCCTCTACCTTTCGTAAATCAGAGCCCTTGGTAAAACCCAAAGAGGAAAGACGTTCATATGTTTTTTTTCCAATCCCGTGAAAGCTGTATAGTGGTAAATCGTTTAAAAATTTTTCTTCTTCACCAGGCAGAACCACATAAAGTCCGTTAGGTTTATTCTTTTCGGAAGCCATCTTCGCTAAAAATTTATTCTGGGCCACACCTGCCGAACAAGTAAGTCCCGTTTGTTCAAAAACTTTTTTTCTAATCTCTTTGGCAATGGTACTGGCAAGTGGGATATCTAATTTATTAGAAGTTACGTCCAGATAGGCTTCGTCCAAAGACAAAGGTTCAACAAGATCTGTATATTCTAAGAATATATTACGAATTTCTTTAGAGACAGATTTATAAACATCAAATCGGGGTTTGGTAAAGATAGCATCTGGACAAAGTTTATAGGCTTGGAAACATGAGATGGCAGAGCGAACTCCAAATTTTCTTGCTTCATAACTGGCAGCACAGACAACCCCCCTAGAATGCGGCGATCCGCCAACAACGACGGGTTTTCCTCGCATCTCCGGGAAGTCTCTTTGTTCCACAGAAGCATAAAATGCGTCCATATCAATATGGATGATCTTTTTCATTTCTCTTATCTTTCAGAATCAAACTAATTCAAAAATCTCTTGCCAAATGTTTTTTCCACCCAATCCTTCATGAATTGTGCACACAAAACTAGCCACAAAGATTTTGGTTGTAGATGATAATGAAACCAATATTGAAATTATCACTCATATTTTACTTGCCCAAGGATATGAAGTCGCCGTTGCCTATGACGGGGAATATGCTTTGGAGTTGGCAGAAGTATTAGATTTTGACTTAATTTTACTCGATATTTTATTACCTGGACTCAGTGGTCTTGAGGTTGCGAAGCGACTCCTCGCTATGGAGAAATCCAAAAATACTCCCATCTTATTTTTATCAGCCTTAAACGAAACGAGTGATATTGTCAAAGGATTGGAAACCGGAGCCGTTGATTATATCACAAAACCATTTCAAGAATCGGAAATCCTAGCCAGGATACGAACTCATATCAAAATCAAAACTTTAGAAAAAGAAAGAATCGACTTATTACAAGCAATCCGAAAAGACCTCGAACTTGCGAAATCTAACCAGGAAAACTTAGTAACGTTCCAATTTCCCCCTTCACCTCTCTACCAAATTTATACCTCTTATCAGCCAATGGAATTAGTAGGTGGAGACCTAATCACTTATGACCTCTTACCTTCCGGTGACTTAGACATTTTGTTTGGAGATGTGACAGGTCATGGGATTGCAGCAGCCATGGTATCACTTATGGCAATCATCACTTTCAAAACCATGGACAAATCTTTTTTATCTCCAAGTGAAAGTCTGTATTGGATTCATAATACCCTCACTCCCCTCATTAACACTCACTTTATTAGTGCCATCTATCTAAGATACAAAGCAGAAGAAAATTTGTTATCTTACTCTATGGCAGGACATCACAATATGTTCCTGATCCGCGAAGGAAATATCATCAAACTAGGAACCAAAGGTTTCTGTCTGATGATGTTCCCTGACCAACTCAATGCAGAAAATGAAGATATCTTTTTAAAGTCGGGGGATCGGTTGTTTCTTTTTTCTGATGGTATGTTTGAAGTTCCAAATGAAAAAGAAGATTACCTTGGTGATCAAAAATTTCTGACTCTAATCGAAACAAGAGTCCACCTCACCTCAAAAGAGTTTCTCGAATCTGTTCAAACTGAAGTTTTGAATTTCTCTGGTGGCAAAGTTGCGGACGATATGACCATGTTATTGTTGGAAATCAAATGATTTTTGAAATCCTTACAATTCTCATTGTGATTGGATCACTACTACTTACCTACTACTATTATTTTGCGTTGAAAAAAGAAAAAAAACTGAGACTTATCCTTTTTAGGAAAAATTTAAGTAACTCAGAAGAAATTGAACGCACCATCAGAGAAAAAGAAAAACAATACCAAGATATCTACGACACAGCTAATTCCATCATCATTCGCTGGAGTCCGGACTTTAAAATTCATTCCATCAATCCTTACGCAGAAGAATTCTTTCAAACCACAAAAGATTTAGCAGAAGGGAAAGACGTGGTTTTGGATTTATTTCAAATTCCGATGGAAAAGTCCAACGAAGTTAAATCACAATTGTGGAATATCTTTCATAGGCCAGAACACAACATTCGCCAAGAATATGATGTTTTCATCGGCGAAAGTGATAAACGTACAGTCACTTGGTCGAACCGAATTCTAAAAAACGAATTTGGATATCCATACGAAGTGTTATCTATCGGAAATGATATCACTAACCGCAAAATTGCAGAAGAAAATCTAATGAAATCCTATGAAAGGATATTAGACCTCTATAACAATGCTCCTTGTGGTTATCATTCACTTGATAAAGATAATATCATTGTTTCCATTAACGACACGGAACTTGATTGGCTCGGTTATACTAGAGAAGAAGTTGTTGGTAATTATAAATTTAACGATTTAATGACCGAAAGTAGCCAGGAAAAATACAAACTCATTACTAATTCCTTCCCCAACGAAAATCTAACAGGAGTTGAACTAGAGTTTGTCAGAAAAGACAAATCAACTTTTTTTATTAGTTTAAATTCTATTGCAACCTTCGACAAAAACGGGAACTTTATCATCAGTAAATCTACCGTATTCGATATCACTGATAGAAAAATCGCCGAAGACAAATTAAACGACTACTCACAAAAAATTCAATTACAGAATAAAAGATTACAAAAAGCTGTGGAAGCAGCAATCAAAGCGAACCGTTCCAAGTCTGTATTTTTCTCAAAAATCACTCATGAACTAAGGACTCCCCTCCATGCGGTGATTGGATTTTCTCAGATTTTGGAGAAAGATCCCAACCTTCCAGGACACTTAAAAGGTTATGTAAACTCTCTCTATGAAAACGGAGTTCATTTACTGGGAATGATCAATGACATTCTGGATCTGGCAAAAATCGAAGCAGGTAAAATGACAGAAACCCGCGAACCTTTTTCTCTTGTCCAACTTTGGGATACTTTGTTTTCAATGTTTTCGTATCGTTTTGCAGAAAAATCTATTAGTTTTGAATTAATTGGTGCTGAAAGTATCAAGTTTGGTTATTATGAAGCTGATTTACAAAAAATACGCCAAATACTTGTTAATTTACTTGGGAACGCATTAAAATTCACAAACCAAGGTTCCGTGAGTTTGGAAATCAAAATTGAGAATAATCCCGAACAAACGTTTGATTCAGTTCGATTCATTGTGAAAGACACTGGAATCGGAATCCCAAGTGATCAATTACATTCGATTTTTGAAGCCTTTCAACAAACCGAACAGGGCAGTTCCTATAAAGAAGGGACCGGGCTTGGTCTTTCCATCTGCCAACAGTTAGTTGAATTTATGGGAGGCAGCATTCATTTAAAAAGTTTTGTGGGGGTCGGTTCTGAATTTTCTTTTGAAATTCCGCTAACCAGATTACAAATAGTTCCAGAAGGATTAAAACAAAAATCAAAACTTGGACCAACTCATACGGATGAGATCATACAAACAGAAAAACAAGAAGAGTCTGAGGAAGAATTTGTCCAAAGTTTTTTGAATGCATCTTCTCCAGAACTAAAACGTGAAATTCTGAAACTGATTCGAATCCAAAACTTTGGATTGTTAACAGGGGTTTTGAACGGAATCCAAACAGAAGATAGAGGGAAAAAAATCCTAGAACAAAAAGTTCAAAACAAAAGGTATAAATTTTTAATCGATTTATTGCAGTCTTCTAATCTTTCAGAGTAACGATGTCTATCTTTTGATAACCTTTCGATTTTAATAAATCGGTTACCAAAACAAAAAACTGAAATTCAACTTTTTTATCCACTTCTAAAACGATTCTAGATTTTCCATCTTCATTTTTTGGAATTACATCGGTTAACAATTCTTTCCCAGTTTCTTTTCCATCAATGTAAATGAGGCCTAAATGATTGATTTGGATTTTAAACTTGGGTGACTCCTCTCCAATGGAATCTGTTTGAGTTTTGGGAAGGTCAAGTTGTAAAGTAGAAGTTGTTTCCGTAAACCGAACAGCTAACATTAAAAAAATTAGTAAAATGAATAATACATCAATCAAACTACTAATGTCAATGGAGGAATTTGAGCTGGATTTACGCAGTTTCATTTCGAATTTGAAAAATCTTTTACCAAAAGTTCCGAAATATAACGAATTTTATTTTCCCCAAACCTGTGAAAGTATAAAGCAGGAATTGCAACAAGTAATCCAACAATGGTTGTATTCAAAGCATCTTTAATTCCACCCGCAAGTACTTCTAAACTCACTTTACCTTGTGATTCCATAGCACCAAAAGCAGAATTAATTCCAATCACAGTTCCAAGAAGCCCGAGAAGCATAGAAAGGGAAGCTATGGTTGGTAGCCAATGAATGGTTCTTTCCAAAGGAGAAAAGAATAATTCCAATTCAGCATCGGTTGGTTCTTTAGGAAATAACTCCAAACGAAAGCTACGATCTTCTAATTTCCGAAGTCCAAGAACCAATCGGAAGAAAAAAAAGAAGGAAGTCAGCGAAAAACAAAAAAGCAGAATAAAAATCAAAATTGCGGGAATTGAAAATGTCCAATTCATGGATGTATCGACCTCTATGAACCAATACCAACTGCCATCCCAAGAAAAGAAACCGGAATATGTAAGAACTAATTTTGATGGAATCGCCAAAGCCTACGATCGGTTCAATGATTGGAATAGTTTCTTTCTACATCGTATTTGGAAGGATTGGGTGGTGAGAGAAGCCAAAAAGAGCGTTCCTTTCGCCAAATCTGCCCTAGACCTCTGTTGTGGGACAGGAGACATCACTCTTCGTCTCTCCCAAGATCCAAACCTAGAAAAAGTAGTTGGTCTTGATTTTTCAGAAAAGATGTTGTCCTTTGCCATCCACAAAATTCCAAAAGACCCAAAAGTGACACTCCTTGTTGGCGATGCCATGGACTTAAGTCAGTTTGCAGATGGTAGTTTTGACATTGTGACGATGGGCTTTGGCCTACGGAATGTTTCTGATATTGGGAAATGCCTACTCGAAATCAAACGAGTATTAAAGCAAGGTGGAGTCTTCGTGAATTTGGATGTAGGACGAGTGAGACCTAAATTCCTAAAATTCTTTGCTGACTTTTATTTTTTCAAAATTGTTCCTTTATTTGGGTATTTGCTCTATGGAAAGGAAAATGAGATGTTTGATTACCTACCTCATTCATCGAAAGCCTACCCTGACCAAGAAACCTTAACGGGCATTTTAAACGAACTTGGGTTTCAAAATGTACGGTTCCAAAATTTTGTTTTTGGAAATGCAGTTGCTCATGTTTCCAAAAAGAGTTCTAAGTAATACAAATGCTCTTGTTTACTGTTTTCAGGGCATTTTGTTCATTTTTTTTTCTTACTTTTCGTACATTCCCCAAAAAATCCCATGGATTTCCCTAAACTCCTGTAAATCGCCGTTGATTTTTTAACTATTTTGTCGTTTAATTCCCTATACAGGTAGGATATATCGACATGAAACGATGGTTAGTTCTTATAACAATTCCTCTTCTCTTATTGGATTGTTCCAATAAAAAGAAGGGATTATTACTTCTTCCCTTTTTAGGATTGGGGGATGGGTCAACTGCGACGCAGGCAGAAGCAGCAAATACTGGAAATGGTACATTCACTGTAGTTGGCTTAGAAACTACAGACCCAGGTCAAATCACTGCTCCTTCTGAAACCACACCAACAGATGGTTCCACAAATGGAGGAGAACAAACGACAACAACTCCCACTCCAGCTCCTGAGGTTGCATCACCTGCACCTACGACTCCTTCGGAACCAACAAACCCAGAGCCGGTAGTCACCACACCAACCCCTGCTCCTGTGGTAACAACTCCCACTCCAGCACCCACTACCGTAAATAATGAAACTACAACTGTAGTAGTAGACCAAACCAATGGTGGTAATTTTAACTTTGAAACAAATATCACGGTTCCCGTAACCGTTACTGTTGGAAATGAATCAGGCCCAGTGGCAAATGCTCCTGTTACTGTGACTGAAACTACAACGACAGGGCAACCCAATGTGGTGGGAGTAGGAACAACTGATTCTAATGGATCTGTGACCATTCCTATTAGCGTTCCTCCTACAGTAACTACTGTAGAGATCAGTGTGATCGGTGTGAATCCAACTACTGGTGAAGTAGTAGAACTTACAGGAACAGCTCCCGTACAACAACCAGCCAATGGTGGTTCAGGTTCCTCTTCTGGAACTGTGGTGGTAGCTCCTGTTATCAATGTTGATACAACCAACTTCCAACCAGTCAATGGTTGTGTGCAGGCAGTTGATACTGATTGTGATGGAATCGCAAATATTTATGATGAATTCCCTGAAGATCCAAGTCTTGCAACCACAGCACGTTCTGGTAGATACACAATTGCCTTCGAAGATATGTATCCTTCTGCAGGAGACGCTGACTTAAACGACCACTCTACCATATTTACTACAGAGATGGATAAAACACCAGTAAACAAAGTAAAGGTGATCCGGGGAACATACACCCACGTAGCAAAAGGTGCAGGATACAATCACGAACTTAGACTTTCTTTGAATGTTTCCACTAACGCAAAAGTGCAAGTGAGTTATGTTGATGGAAGTGGAAAACCATGGAGTGGTTGCGCTTCTGCACCAAAATACACTGCCAATGCGACAGGAGACTGTACTGGTGGAACCCTAACTCCAGCACAACTCAAACGTGGTATCCTTCTTCTTCCTAGTTCAGACAAAACATTATTTGGAAGTAAAAATGCTCCTGCAGCAGGAACAACATTTACTATCAATAACTTTGTTCGTGGGGTCACAGCGAACGTAACCATTACCTTTGAAGAACCAGTAGATTTGAATGCAACAAAGAACCTAGTCGGTGGGCATTTGAATTACTTCCTTGCTTTCAACCAAAAGACAGATGGTGTGTTTAGACAAATTTACCGTCCTGGTTTTTTCACTGATAGCAAAGGAAAAGATTCCTTTATTGATAAAAATGGATTTCCTTGGGCCATCATTGTTCCTGGAATCTTCAACCACCCAACAGAAGGTGCTGACATTCGTAAACCGTCTACTTCTGGTTACATCTTCTTCAATTCTTGGATGAACTCCAACGGAGTGGCTCATAAAGATTGGTATCTCAATGTAGATCAAATCCCTGCACCAAACCGTCCATCCTACGTAGTTCGAGTCAGTGACTTTTATGTTGACAATGGTTTTTCCGCCTACCTCATCAAAGCAGTTCAGAAAAATGCATTGGAAGTATCAGCAAGTCTCATCGTGATAGGAGCTGCTCTTGGGTTCCTAATGAAAAAACGATTGGGAAAACAACAAGCCGCTTAAAACTAAAAGACCTACCTTAAAAAGAAATCCTTCCTCCAAACCCTGGGGGGAGGATTTTTTGTTTAATGACCTCTATTCTACGTTTTGCTGACCTCGAATATTTTCTTTCTGGAAACTTTGAATTAGATTTAGAAAAAGACCAACCTATCCTCGTTGATCCATTGTGGAAAGGAACGGTCTTAGAAAATCATCTCCGCAAGTTTCCTCTTCCTGTCTTAGATTCCAAAAAATCTTTTTGTTTGGTGACTTCAGGCTCTACAGGACTTCCAAAAATGGTATGGAAAGAATGGAGAGAGATCGAAGCGGAAATTTCTTTTTGGACAGCAGATGAAAACGTCCAATCCCTTTATACAATTGCCAAGACGGAAGGAATGTTTGTTTCTGTGCCTCTCTGCCACCTCTATGGACTTCTATGGGGGTATTTGATCCCCAAGCGGCTTAAAATCCCGACAAAACAAAATATTCCTAAAGACAAAGCCAATCTATGGATTACATCCGCTCCCCAATTACAAAAAGCTTTTGAGAGTGGGAACCCTCTTCCCCAAAATGCAGTGGTTTCAGGAATGAAATTCCCTGTTCCTTTAGCCAGAACCTTTCGGGACAGAGGAGGAATTTCTGTATTGGAAATTTATGGTTCTACAGAGACGGGGGCCATTGGGTACAGAGATGCTCTCAGACAAAACCGGTTCCAAATCCTACCAGATCTAGAACTCAAATTTATTGCTATCGAAGGAACGGAAGAAACAGAACTCCAGATGAAAAGTCCATTTTTATCCCCAAAATCGTTTCTTTTGGAAGAGGAAGGTTGGATTTTGCAGGAGTTACCACAAAACGAATACTATGCGACAAATGATATAGGAAACTGGTCCGAACGGGGGTGGTATTTATTAGGAAGAAAGGACCGAATCATCAAACATAAAGGGAAACGAGTTTCTTTAGACCGAGTCGAGTCAGAAATTCTCGGTTTGTCTTTACCAGGCGAATTTGTTTGTGTTCCGATTTCAGATAACTTTGGTGATACAATGGGAATGTTAAGTTCTACAAATTTAAGTCCAAAAGAGATCGAAAGCCGACTTCTAAGAGAAATGCCAGAAAGCCATGTCCCAAAACAAATTCTAACCAACAAACCCATTCCTAGATTACCTAATGGGAAACCGGATCATTTGAGGATCAGAGAGTTATTTAGTTCTTAAATCGCAAAAAGCCAAAGAGATTCGTTTTATCAAAAGGATCCCAAGAAACAGTAGACCAATCATTCTATGATTTCCAATCTGGACTTATGAGACAAAGAGAAATTCTTTTGGAATACAAAGTAAACCCTTTATGGCATTTTTTAGAACAGACTTATGGATTTGAACAGGCATTTCGAATGTTTAAACCTTACGAAGGTGCTAATATACAACCCAATCTTGTAGATCAAAACACAATGGTAGTTTCTATGCCACTCATTCTATCAAACACAAATTATGTGGGAACCCATTTCGGTGGTTCCCTCTACTCCATGTGTGATCCATTCTTTATGTTTTTACTCATGAAGAATTTAGGAAAAGATTATATGGTATGGGACAAGGGAGCAAAAATTGATTTTGTGAAACCGGGAGAAGGTACTGTGACAGCAACCTTTCATATTCCCAACAGTGAATTCGAAGACATAAAAGAATTCTTAAAAAAAGAGAAAAAAACCATTCGAACTTACGAAACCGAAGTTGTTGGTGAAGATGGGAAAACGGTCGCCAAAATCACCAAGGATTTATATATCCGAAGATTGGTTTAAGTTTAAAATTGAATACGATTGTTCCCGTCAAACTGCGCTCGGGGCAATCGGAATTCTAATCGATACCTCGACTTCAAACGAATCAAAGAAGCACCCTTAGGACATTCCCCTGACCAAGAGTATCCTTGTTTTGTCTCTGAGAACAACTCTTGATGAATGATTTTTCTATCAGAATTTAAAAATAAAATTTCAACAACAGGACTTCTGTCTGTAGTTTCCAAAAAGATTCTCCCTGACCTAGCCACGCCGAATTCAGAAAGTTTCCATTCCCAAACTTTTCCATGAAATTCATATTCATAGTTAGGTGATCTTGGAGGGAGAGTGGCTGCCGTTTGGTATTCTTTTAATTGGGTTTTTCGAAATTCAGATCCAATTCCTAAATCCCAATACCTCTGTGAATAAAATAAGGCATAATTTAAAGGAAGGCCTAAAGATAAAATGAGAATCAAAGGAGAAAACCAAACTGTCTTTCTGAGTTTATCAAAAGAAGCAGAAAACCCTGTCCCTTTTTCTCCTAGTAAAACGAGATAAAAACAGAGAAAGGCTCCATCTGAATTTTGGATTTGAACTCCAAAGAATAATGGTAAAACAAGAAGAAGTGCCTGTTTCCCGAGTCCCCTTTCCCATAAAAATAGTCCAATATAAAAGGAAAAAATAACCAAACCCAAAATCCCCAAATCATGTACAATCCACAAATAAAAGTTAGGTGGAAAATCGATCATACCAATTGAAGTTTTGGTTCCTACGCGGAAAGGATCAAGGAGAGCCAGTGGGAAAGATCCAATTCCATTCCCAAGCCAAAGGTTATTTTTAATTCCTTCCATACAGATAGTCAGAAGTTCTGCCCGAGTATGGTCCATTCGTTCCAAGGCCAAGTATGGATCCTTTCTCCAAACGGGAAAAGCATCCATTGTTCTCTTAGCAAGGGTTACTAGATCCCAATCCTTTTGCAAAAAACTAAGCCCATACAAAGTAAAAAAACCTAGGATCGGGATGAGTAAATACAAAACAACTCTAAGAATCCTTCTCTTTGTGATGGAGACAATCCACAAATCAGTAGTTAGATGAATGATTCCAATAGCATTTGTTATAGACCAAACCACCCAAAAAGCTTTTCCTTGTTTGAGTCCCACCCAAGTCACGAAAAGAAAAGATAATATAGCTAATACCAAACTAAATCTCTCTTTGGATTTACGCCAGTTATGAATGAGTTTAGAGATCCACATAAGGGAAAGAACGGGGATGATCCAAGAAGCAGATCCTGAGTCTTGGAGAAGTCCTGTACTACGACCGGCCTTCACACTTTCCAATGTCCCTTCGGAAAAAAATTCCAAACTCACAATCGATTGGATGCTCATTACGAGTAAATTGATCCCAAGACCTAAAAAGATTCCGAAACGAAGTTGCTCCGACAAACTATCCTTAGATGGTGTAGGCATGGACCTTTCTTCCGAGAATAAATACAAAACCGCTAAAGAAATAGGAACTAGAATCTTAGAAGATAGTCCCATCGCCTCTCTCGAAGACAGAGACGGGAAATACAAATACTCTTGGATTCCCAGTCCCGATACCAAACCAAGACCTTGGTATTGGAAAAGACAAAGCACTGTCAGAAGGAAGAGAAAAAAAACAAACCCAAAATAAGTAGAATACCAAATCGGTAAATTGGATTTCCCAGTGGGATTGCGAATCATCCAATCCGTTAGAATTTGTTCTGATTGTTTCGGTAAAGCCGTTTCGTTTCTTCCAAGAAGGACAAGAATGAATTCTCTCATCCAAATTCCGAGAATGGAACCTAGAAAAAGGCCTACGAGTTGGTAAGATCCCACCATCGGTAACCCCGATAGATATGGCAAACGTAAGAAGGTGAAAACTCCCACTGCTGTAAAGATCCTTCCCCATTTTCTCTGGTAGAATTGTGGAACAAAACCAAAGGCAAATTGTAAGAAAAAAGAAGGATAGAAATGAGAACTGGGAACCGGTTCCACATACCTGTGGAGGGTCCAAACAGAGAAAGTGCAGAGATAAAAGAAAAGGAGATCAAAAATAGGTAAAGAACGAAGGCGGCCTAGAAAACTCACGATAGAAAGAGAGTTTAGAGTCTGGCTTAGCGAATCAATTGTAAATTTAAAGGGATCGGGAGAATTCGGGTTCTTTCAGGTAGAAAAAAGGCTGAGGGATTTTCTCTTAATCGAGAGAATCCACGTCCATTCCAGTAGTAGGATAAGCAGAAAGAGAATCCATACGGTATCCGCCCGCACGATTCCGGCTCTTCGCCATTTGCTCTGCAAATTCTACAGTAAATCTCGTCCACGGAATGGCCTTGAGTCTTGCGATAGGAATTTTTTTCTTAGTTCCTTCACAGATCCCATAGGTTCCGTTTTCGATTTTCTCTAATGCGAGTTCAATCTCACGTAGAGTTTCAATTTCATTTTCAGTCAAAACAGAAGTTAAGGCCTCTGAATTGAGTTCGGATGCGATATCTGCAATATCACCCATCTCTTTCAAGCCAGAAGGAGAACTGGTGTCTTCCCACTGGTTGAGTTTGATGAGAAGTGACTCTTTTTTCTCTTGGAGGAGCTCACGCACCTCTTCGATGAACTTTTTGTCCACTCCCTTCTCTGCTGATGAAGATTTTGCAGCTGGTTTCGGCATCTTAATCCTTAGACTTTGGATTCCTTGTGATCAGTATGAGATTTGCAAAATTTGCAATATTTTTTAGTCACAAGTTTTTCCGACTTTGTCTTCTTGTTTTTAGTCTGGAAGTAATTTGACCGCCCAGGTATCGCACATGGGACACAGGTTAGTTTTATGATTTCTCTCATAATTTATGCCATGACGTACCGACCCCGTATATAGTCAATCGACAATAGCGGGTTTTTTCGGTTCCCTCCTGAAATAGCTCGCAAACAAGCTTCCAAGAAGCGAGTGGGTCAGACTCGATAAAGCACTAGGAATCGCTGTGTTTGGATCCAAAAAATGAGTCCTTGCGAGCACTGCCCCGAGCCCTGAATTCTGCATGCCGACCTCAATCGAAATGGTTTTGGCGGTTTTTACATTTTTTGTAAGATATAGGCTAAAAATCCCACCAAGGCCAAACCCACCCAAATGCAAGAGGATCACAGCAAAGAAGATACGAAAGTCCGATTGTAAAATGGTATCCTTTCCACTCGCAATGATGGAAGCCACAATCATCGCAATGAGGAGTACAGAAAGTACGGGAAAAAAATCTTGTGTGTCTTTTGTGAGTTTAGGAAAAATCGATTTTAAAAATAATCCTAGTCCAACAGGAACTAAAATCACTTGAAAGGTAGTGATCACAAGACCTAAACGGTCGATCTCCAAACGACTTCCAATCAGAACCGCCACAAGAAAAGGTGTCATGATAATCCCAAGGATGGTAGAGACTGAAGTCAAGGTAACACTCAAAGGAACATCTGCTTTGGATAAAAAAGTTATTACATTCGATGCTGTTCCCCCAGGACAACAAGAAACAAGAATAAGACCCACGGCAAAAGCTTCTGGGAGTTGGAATAAATATCCAAGAGAATACCCAAGCATAGGCATAATCGTATATTGTAATACTGTCCCAATGAGAATGGGTTTTGGTTGTTTTAGGATACGAATGAAATCTTCTGCTTCGAGTGTCAGTCCCATCCCAAGCATAATGGTACCTAGGCTATAAGTGATCCAAGGCCCTCGAAACCAAATGATTTTTTCGGGGAATAAAAAACCAACCCCTGAGGTGATGAGTAGTACAACAGGGAAACCAGTAACAATCAGTTTCAAAATTTTCGTGATCATATTTTCTTAAACTCAAGATTTACTTAAGTTTGGTTTAAGTATTCTTTTAAGGCATCTTTCACTCGGGCCACATGTTCCTCTTCAATGGCAATATGAGGTGCCATCCGCAGTCGTCCCAGTCGCACCGCTGTGGTAATTTTCCTTTGTTTCAAAAAACTTTGGATGAGTTCTGGTTGGAATTTAGAGGGATCTTTATGGCCAGTGATCGCAAGGATCCCGGTTTTCACATTGGGAAAAGCGTCTGACTCTAAAGTAAATCCAAGGTCATGAAGGGCATTCTTAAACATCCCAGCAACTTCATAGATTCTTTCTCTGACTCGAGAAAACCCAAGAGTAGACAACATCTTTAAGGAAGCATAAAAATAAATCCAATCATTGAAGTTGATCGTACTTTGTTCGAATTGATCCGCAGCAGGTTTCCATTCATCCCGGTAAGGAAAATAACTGGAATCATTCACCACACTGGCTTGGCCTTTGAAAATAAGTTTAAATCCTTTGGATTCTTCTTTGGATAAATACACAACCCCAAGCCCGAGAGGACCGAGTAACCACTTCCAAGCGGCAAAAGCACAAAAAGCCACTTTGATTTTTCCAAAATCTAATGGAATATGACCCACTGCTTGGCTTCCATCAATTACAAGTTTTGTATGATTTGTTTCACAAAGTTTGGAAACGGCCTCCATATCAAAAGCCACTCCCGTACACCAATGCACAGGTGATAGACTTAAAATGGCAACGTCCCCTTTTTCTAACTCGGTTTTAAGACCTGTTAAAAATTCATCGGGAGTATTTCCTACCGCGATGAATTCTAAACCAACACCTTTTTCTTTCCAATGTTCCCAAGGGTAGACATTACTTGGGTATTCATTTTCCAAAACAAGGATACGTTTCCCTTGAGGGATTTGGATGCTATGAGAATAGAGATTGATCCCCTCACTTGTGTTATGTACAATCCCTATCTCGGACGGATCACAATTTAGAATTTCTGCAATGTACCCGCGAATGGCAGATTTGATAACAGGCTCGGCAAAACCCGGGGCAAAGATTCCAAACCTTGCATATTCCTGAAAATAGAGATTCATCATCTGGGTGGCGTAAGTCGAAACGGGAGTCGTCCCACAATAATTCAACCAAACGGAATCATTTTGTACGGGGAAATACTTGGAAATACCTTTCCAGTTTTCAAAAGGAGGGAAAGAGGGAAGTTCAGAGTGATTTGAAAGCATTCAAAAATAGAAATATCTGAAGCGACAGAAGAGAAAAGTAAAAAAAAATGGGACCGTGCTCTCTTCACGAATTTACCTGTCACGGTCGGCATTTAGCCATAATATAGCGTTATTTCGCAAACTCATCGGGCCTAAAACCAAGTTCACTGCCATCATCAAATCCAATGCCTATGGACATGGGCTCCTAGCCACAGCCTCTATCGCCCTCGATGCCGGTGCCGACTATTTAGGGGTCAACTCTTTAGAAGAAGCATTGTCCATACGACGTGTATTTCCAAAAGCCACTATCCTCATTATGGGGAGCATTCCTGATCTAAAAGAAAGAAAGGAATCACTCGCTGACGAAAACTTCTGGGTGATGGTTTCTCGGATTGAAGAAATGGAAATCCTCGCCAAACTTTCCCCCACTCCCAAAATCCATTTGAAAGTGGATACGGGGATGTCTAGACTTGGAATTCCCACAAGTGACGCTGATCTTTTAGCCAAAGAAATTTTTGAGAAAAAACTCCCTCTCTCCGGGATTGCCACTCACTTTGCCAGTACAGAAGATTTCACCGAACATAGTTATTCTATGTTACAATTGGGAAGGTTCCAAGACGTAATTGATACATTCGCTAAACACGGGTTTATCGATCTTATTTGCCATTGTGCTTCTTCTGCCTCTGCCATGTTATTTTCGGAAGCCAGGATGGATCTTGTTCGAGTTGGGATTTCTCTCTACGGGCTTTGGCCAAGTCTAGAAACGAAACTCTCTTTATCTCTGATGAAAAAAGATGTAGGGATGTTAAAACCGGCCCTGAGTTGGAAAACTCAGATCCAACACATCCAGAACCTAAACCAAGGTACATTTATTGGTTATGGTTCTACTTATAAAACAACACACGATACGAAATTAGCAGTTGTCCCCGTCGGATATTATGAAGGGCTCGATCGGAAACTTTCCAATCATGGATATATGCTCGTTCGTGGAGAACGAGCCAAAATTTTGGGTAGGATTTGTATGAACATGACAATGCTTGATATCACTCATATCCCCGATGCAAAATTAGGTGATGATGTGGTGATTTTAGGTAAGTCAGGAAATGAGATTATATCCGCAGATGACCATGCTGCTTGGACGGGAACCATCAACTATGAAGTGGTCACCAGAATTTTGGGATCTTTCCCTCGTATCATTGAAGACTAGAGGATCTTATGTCAGAAAGACAAATTTATACTTGGAAAAATCATAGATTAACTTACGTTAAACACAAATCTCTGAACCCCAAAGCAAAAGAAACAATTGTTCTCATTGGTGGTTGGTGTTCTGCGGCTGGATATTGGGGCCTAAACATTCCTTTTTTTCGCCAGTTGGGAGACGTCATCGAACTAGACTTAGTGGGTCATTATCCAGCAGAAATTTTTGACCAAAAAAAAGGACTCACTCTCCAAGACTTTTTAGAAACACAAGCGCAAGGGATTTGGGCCTCTGCTGGTGAAAAGGACATCACACTTGTGGGTCACTCTACGGGTGGAATGGCTGTACTTGCGATTGCTTCTTTATTTCCACAAAGGATCAAACAAGTGATCTCCATTGCTCCTTATGTACATGGTCCTGTTCCAGGGATTTTAAAAATCGGAGTGGTGGGACTACGAGCCAACTTGGGTAGTTTTTTTGACTTTGGATTTAAAATTGGGAAATCTCTTCCCAAGGCCTTACAAATTGGATTTTCGTATGGGGTGTATGATTCGTCGGCCTTTCATGCAAGAGACGACATCAAACAATTCCTAAAAGATTATAATCCTCAATTTGAATGTTTAAATCCTAGATACATCCTTATGATTCTAGAGATGTTGGATAGAACTGATATCCGTCCCCTTGTCTTTGGGAACCAAGTTCCCACTCTCATCATGCGTGGAGAAGAAGATCCTATCATTCCAGGGCAACATGTCATGGAACTAGAAAGAACTACCCCTCATGTCAAAGCAGTATTATTCTCTGAATGCGGACATTTTGTACACATGGAGAAAAAACAAGCCGCAGAGAAAGTAATGAAAGATTTTATTCTTATGAAAAAATCTTCTTCGACAAAGAAGTCCTTTTTTTAGAAAAATTCAAGATCCACAGGGTGTAAAAGGAAACGATTCAATCAAGCATCAAAGGATGAATACAAAGATTCCCATTCTAAAACAAACGATGGTTTAAACTGGGCAATTGATTCCTGATTTCGCTTAACTTTTGTAAGTCGATTTCAGCAATGGCGAACCCTTCTTCGTTGTTTATCTCATCTAAAATTTCTCCCCAAGGGGAAATGATCAGAGAATGCCCAAAGGTTTTGCGATTCCCATGTGGATCATGAGTTCCGGTTTGTCCTGGTGCCAAAACATACATAAAATTTTCTATTGCGCGAGCACGAAGGAGCACATGCCAGTGTGCTTCCCCTGTAGGAACGGTAAAAGCCGCTGGCAAAAAACAAAGTTCGACACCCCTCTCTGACAAGGAACGAAAGAGCTCTGGGAAACGAATGTCATAACAAATTGCCGAAGAAACTTTTCCATATTCGGTTTGGATGACATCAGGAACCTTTCCCCCACTTTCCGTGGAATTGGATTCACTATAATTAAAGCCATCACCCACCACAGCATTGAAGAGATGGGCTTTATGATAACGAAAGATTTCCTCTCCTTCTGGATTTGTGATGACCGCAGTATTGTAAACCTTTCCCGTTGGTGCTTTGGTCGGGAACCCACCACCCAAAAGATAAATTCCTAAATCTCTAGCAGTTTCTTGTAAAAAAGCATTTGTTTCTTCTTCGATTTGCCCGAGGAGATTTTTTTTCTCCGATTCTGTTCCCATAAAAGAAAAGTTTTCGGGAAGTCCAATGACTTTGGCACCGGCACTGGCTGCTTCTTCTACAAGTTGCCTACACTTAGTTAGGTTATTTGAGACTCTTGCTGTACTTGTGACTTGCACTGCGGCGGCTTTAAATTTCATTATCATAAATGAGGACTTTTATGAACCACCATTCTGAAAAAATCAATCATATCTTGGAAGCTCTTCCCTATTTGATCAAATATTCTGGCAAAACCATTGTCATTAAATATGGCGGAGCCGCCATGGTGGAAGAAGAATTAAAAGCATCTTTTGCTGAAGATATTGTACTACTTAAATATTTAGGGATCAATCCCGTTGTGGTTCATGGCGGTGGTCCTGAAATCAATGCCCTCATCAAATCACTCGACCTCAATACCCAATTCATCCGTGGTCATAGGGTCACCGACGAAGCTACCATGGAAGTGGTCGAGATGGTTCTTACTGGAAAAGTGAACAAACAAATCGTTTCTCTCATCCAAGAAAAGGGTGGAAAACCGGTTGGTCTATCTGGAAAGGATGGTGGGCTTGCCATCGCTGAAAAATATCTTATGGAAGTCGAAGGAGAAGATGGTAAGGTTCAAAAAGTAGACTTAGGTCTAGTCGGTGAAATTACAGAAGTAGACCCGAATATTTTACTCACCTTACAACGTGAAGGTTTTATCCCCATCATTTCTCCTGTGGCTATGTCAAAAGATGGCCAAACGCTTAATATCAACGCTGATACAATGGCAGGTGCCATTGCAGAAGCCCTTCATGCGGATAAACTCATTTTACTTACGGACACACCCGGAATTCTCATCGATGGGCAACTGGTCACTGGTCTCAAAAAAGCAGATATCCAAGGATATATAAAAACTGGACAGATCTCCGGTGGCATGATACCAAAAGTAGAATGTTGTTTGCGTGCTATTGACTCCGGAGTCAAAAGAGCCCATATCATTGACGGGAGAGTTCCTCATTCCGTCTTAATTGAAATATTGACGAACCAAGGGATTGGAAGTTTGATCGAATAAGGATAGATTCGGATGCCTACTAAACTATTGACATTAGGTCTGATTTCAGACATTACTAGCCGGATCAATTCGCATGAAGATTTGGATACACTCCTTAGTGAAATTATGGGGATCACCCGTGACGTTTTACAAACAGAAGGTTCTTCACTTCTGCTTTATGATAAAGAAAATGATCAGTTAGTCTTCAACACCACTAGTGGTTTAAAAGAAGAATCTCTAGCTCACCTAACAGTACCTAGAGGGAAAGGGATTGCAGGGATGGTTTTAGAAACTTTGAAACCAGAAATTGTGAATGATGCGGCCAATGACCCAAGGATATTTAAGGCCATTGACCAAAAAGTTGGGTATGTCACTAGAAATCTCATTTGTGTTCCCATGATTGCTCAAGGGGAAGTACAAGGTGTACTCGAAGCAGTAAATTCCCTCGACAATCGTGAGTTTAACAATAACGATATCAAAATTCTAAAATACCTTTCCAACTTAGCCGCCATTGCCGTCAAAAATCGTCTTCTTATCGATAGTCTGAACCTACGAGCCAATGAGTTGAATGGACTTTTTCAAATTTCGCAAGCCCTTGCCAATATCCAAAGTTCAGATGAGTTTATGGATCTGGCAGTCAAAACCATTTCCGAAGTTTTACAAGTAGATCGTGTCTCTCTTAACTTTGAAAAAATCGAAAAGAAAGGACTCCCTAGATCCAAATCGAAAGGTTTTTCTGATCAAATCCACGATGAAGATGTGGAGGTTTTACTCTTTGCTGACAAAGCCGATTGGATGTTTAAAGGGTTCAAAATCATTACCGCAAATTCTCCTCAAGGAATCCAACTCACCCACAAAGGCCTTTTCCAACACAGTATGATTCTTTTCCCTATCTTAAAAAACAAAGAATGGTTAGGTTCTCTTGTTGTTTCCGATAAAACATCCAGAACTCGGTTTGATGAGATGGACATTCGGATCTTACGAACTCTGACCAACCAAGTCGGGGAAGCTTATACCGCTTTACAAGTGAAGATCCAAAGTGAACGATTAAAAAACATAGACCGCGATATGCAAGTTGCGGCAATGATCCAAAAACATTCACTTCCCATCATTCCAAAACAATACTCACTCTTAGAGTTTGATACCTATTACCAAGCATCACGTGAAATCGGTGGTGACTTCTATGATATGGTAGTTCATGGGAAAGACGAAGTTTCTGTCATCATTGCTGATGTATCCGGAAAAGGAACTCCTGCTGCACTCTTTATGGAGTTTTCCAAAACGGTTTTACAACAAGAAGTTTCAAAAACCACTTCCACTAGCGAAGCCCTCTTCAATGCCAATCAGATTTTACAAGATAAATCTGGATTTCTTATGTTTGTCACAGCAATGCTTGTGCGAATTAATATGACTAAAAAAGAACTAACTTATTCTTCTGCCGGTCATAATTTACAAATCATCTATCGCAAAAAACATCATAAAATCCAACACCTTTCTGGGAAAGGCCAACCCATGGGAATTGGTAATTGTGAATTCTCAGAACATACTGTCAGTTATTTACCCGGTGATTTGTTAGTATTGTACACTGATGGTGTAACAGAAGCCATGAATTTAAAAGAAGAACTTTTTTCAGAAGAAAGATTGGAATCTGTAATTTTATCTCATATCAACGACCCACCAGAAGTGATCAGGCAAGCCATTTTACAAAAAGTCAGTGAATTTGTGGGAGAAGCAGAACCGCATGATGATCTTTCTCTCTTTATTATTCGTCTAAACTAATAATAAGGAGTTTTTATGAGACGCATTCTATATGCCATTGCAGTGTTCTTTCGGTTGGACAAACTGCACAAAGCCATGTTAGATGCTGTTATCGAAACACGTGTCAAAAACGCGCTACAAACATCTGACAAATTACGCAAAGAACAAGATCGTTTACGAGAAAAAGAATTTCGTAAACAAATGGAAGACCTACAAAACAATCACAATAGCAGTTTTGAAAACTATAAGTTAGAAACAGAAAATCTAATTCGAATTTTTAAAAATCAAATCCTTGTTGAAAAAAAAGAAGTTTTAAAGGAACGCGAAGTGGTGCGTGAAATGCAACGCCAAGCCATGATTCGCGATAACAGGTTCCAACATTATATTTTACGATTCAAAGAAATTCTTTTTGTGAACAAAAAGGTTGTCGAATCCATCCAAAGTCTTGTCAAAGTAGAATCCAATATCGAAGATCTCTTGTATGAAATTGATAACTATGACGAAAGTAAGTTCATCAAAAAACCAGAGATGATTTTGGATACGGAGTTCTTAAAAGAACTCCATAAAAAAGAGGAAGAAATCCGAGATAACATCCTTAAGTTTCAGAAAAAAGTAGAGAACAGCTGATCTAAAAGATCAGCCCTTCGCCTTCATCACATTGGGTTGTCCGGTGGACGCAAGGAGAGCCCGCCACAAAGTACTCCTTTCTGGACGTAACACCTTCCTTTCCGCAATGGCAAGTGAGATTGGCATCACCGTAAAAACATTGTTCCAAATCCCTACCACACAGCCTGTCCGACCCGCAAAAGCAGCGTGTACTGCATTCTGAGCAAGAAAACCACAGAACACAGAGTCTTCGGCATTGGCAGGAACGGACCGAATGATATAACTGGGATCAATGTATTTTAAATTCAGTGTGACCCCTTCTTTTTTGAAGTATTCCGTAATTTTATCTTTGATAAAGATACCAATGTCCGCCAACTTCTTGTTACCCGACTGGTCTTTTTCCCCTTTGTCTTCAAAAAACTTTTGACCTGCACCTTCTGCCAAAATCACAACAGCGTGCCCTCTTTTTTGTACTCGTTCTTTGAGGACAGGAAGAAAAGCCCCCTCTCCTTCTAAATCAAAATCAAGTTCTGGAATGAGGACAAAGTTTACGTTTTTGGAAGCTAATGCTGAGTTCACAGCAATGAAACCAGAATGCCTTCCCATTAATTTCACAAGACCAATTCCATTGGGTGCACCATTTGCTTCTTCATGAGCACAATTCACTGCTTCGACCGCCTTACTAAAAGCAGTCGAGAATCCAAAAGTTTTTTGGACATAGTTAATATCATTATCAATGGTTTTAGGGATCCCAACAATGGCGATGTCTTCTTTCCGTTTGCGAACTTCTTCTTGGATAGCCTCGGCACCGCGAAGGGTTCCATCACCCCCAATACAAAATAACATCTTCACCCCATAGAGAAAGAGTGTATCCACCATATCTCCAATGTTTTGGTTCCCTCGAGAAGATCCTAAAATGGAACCACCGAAGTTCATGATATGGGCCACTTTATCCGGGGTGAGTTCCACAGGCCGATGACCGAATTTTTTCACTAAACCTTCATACCCAAAAGGAAATCCCAAAATTCGGGGCACTTTGTACCGGTAATGTAGCTCCATCACCAGAGCACGGATCACGTCATTGATTCCTGGGCAAAGTCCCCCGCAAGTGACGATTCCCGCCGTGACTTCTTCGGGGCGAAAGTAGATCTTTTCTTTCGGGCCAGCTTGTTCAAAGAATACGGGGCTAGTTTCTACGGTTTTTTTAGCGTCTTCGGGACCGGAAAATATCGTTTGGAAAAGAACGACGGAATTGTCTTCCGTCCAGTAGTCATACCCTGCTGGGTTTGGGATGGTACAAGGACCAAATTGTTCAACCTTGGTATCATTTTCATTCATTGATAAAACTTATAACAAAAAAAGAGAGGGAGGAAAGCAAATTTCATTGCCAAACTAAGGAAAAGCAGGCAGAAATGCTTTTAGATGCTTAAAAAGACAGTTATCATTACCTTTCTTGTCTCTATGACAAGCCTAACTCTTTTAGCACAAGGTTTGCCTTTTTTTTCCAGTTATTCCTTTTCCGACCCAAGAGCTTCTTTATTCCAAGTGGGAGGATCACATAACGGAAATTTGGCGATTCTAATCCCCTTCCGATTCCCAAAAGAACTCGAACTCGGATATGACGGCAAACTTCCCAAATCAGATGACCCCATTGCGGGGATTCAGATTTTTTCACCAGTCATTCCTTTTGCGACAACTAACCCTTACCGAAATCCAGAAGGGAATTTTGATGTCCGACCAGAAAGGATGAACTCAGCCCTACTCTCTTACCAACCCAATGTCACTTATGTATACTACCGCAATGGTTTTACCTTCGACCTTGGCCTCAGTATGGGAATGTCCATGAACCAAGGCGCTTCTGGCTATGTAGATATAGCAGAGTCTAAAGTACGAATCAAATACAGACTCAATCGAAATTTGTTTTCTTTTATCAAGAACTCTCGTTGGGAACTTTTTCTACAACTTTCAGAATTACATCGTTTTGATAGCGATATCAATAACCGACTAAACTCCTCCATCCGTGCCCAAGAACCATCTAGGACAAATTTTGTGGGACGACAAGTTTACGTTACACCTGGAATCAGTATTTCCAATAGTAACTTAACCTTTGAGGGTATGGTACGGGTTCCGATCAATGCGAGGGAAGCTGGTCGAACTTTAGATGATCTTTGGGCCCCAGAGATACAAGGAAACTTGGGTCTAAAATACTATATGCCCGTAACTGCTCACTCTAATTAGCCAACTTCCATTCCATACTAGCCAAACTAACGACTACTATCATTTCTAAAACAAAATACAATTCACCCCAAATCGTAGTTTGTTCTAAATTCAAAATCAAATAAACCATTGTAACGATACAATATAAAAAATTGGCAAAAGCAATGATCCGCAAATAAAACTTCCACTGTGTGGGATTTAAAAAATAACATAACAAAGAATATACGGAATAGAATACGGGCAAAATAGATAGAATATAAAGTGTTTCCAAAGGCATCCCTAGTGAGTCGATGAAAAGAGGAAGAACCAAAGACAATAATACAGCCGAAAGGATGGCACCAAGTCCATCGATTAAAAAAATATACTTTGGATTGTTTCTTAAAAACTGAAATTGATTTTCCATTGATTTGTTTTTCCTTGGGCACATCGAACTTAGTACAGTATGATCACTTGGTATAAAACCGACCGGGCTCTCCGCTACAATCTTTCCACAACGATTTTATATCCCTATTATTATTACCACGGGAAAGGATTTCCACTACGATCCCTTGTGCGGGCAATATCGGTTCCTTTTTATTTTTTAGTTTCTTTAGAAACGCAAACTGTTTTTGCTTTCACGAAGGCTTTGACCTTTTTCCTGGGAATGGGCCAAAATACATCTCCACCCATATGATGGGAACCAATGTATTTAAGATACTCAAAACTAGATACAAAGTTCACGATTTCAAAAGTAGTACCTCGAGTTGAAGATTTTTGATAACCAAAAACTCTATTTTCGCATTCTGAAGTTAAATACAGATTAGCCCGCCAACTTAGTCTGTCCTTAGCACAAGAATCTGAATAACAATCTACGATTTCTTCAAGCCTTCCTTCCCACTCAATTGGATACTCTGTGATCTGGTTATATCGAATCCTTAATTCACTTTCGTCATACCAAACTAAATGGTTTTCTCCTTCGGACTCCAGAGCATAATTCTTATCTTCCGTATCGTATAAAATCACTCTTTCTTTCTTCCCATAAGCATTGGGGAAAGGATGGCCAAATTGAATTTCTGGGAATCCTGGAACTTTCCCAGTTACTATTGGAATTTCATTTGCTTGAACCAACACGGTATTGCCATTTCTTTCTTTCGTTGGTCCGTACATTTCGTAACCAGTTCCAAACATTGCTGGAGCAATGGCAACGACTGTCATATAACCGAAGCTACCACCATTCCCGGAGTATCCCATTACAGGAACTATTTGGCCGACACAAACTTTCTGACCTGAAAATACGGAACATTCTTTTAAATCAGCAAGATGGAAATAATGATGATAACCCCTATTATCTGTTAGGAGGGAACCGTCATCCAGACGAATCCACCTCATCCCTTTGTGACTTCCGTTTTGAACTTCTGGATCTACCTTTTCAATGATCCCAAAGTATTGTTTTTCTGATTTTGGAAAAGGAAAAAGAACCTGGTCTCCTTCACAAAAGGATTTGTCTTCGCGTATAAGGCAATTTTTTGCATCAATCGATTGTGGAATGATCGCAAAAGAAAAAATGGTGAGAAAATAAAACAGAATCTGGAGCCGATACATACGCCACCACCCTTTGAGGAGAATTTTGGATTATGTTTTACTCACAAACCGCTTCCAAGATAAATCCACATCCATTTTAGAAATCATTTCTTTTTTACGAGAGATGCGAAATTCCTGTTTATCCCAAACAATTAAAGTTTCTTCTGTGGGACAACTCACCTCACCACAACTCACTTCTAAAATTTCGAGTTCCGTTTCTTTGGGAATGTTTGTATATTCCTGTAACCAAGTAGCCAGTTTGGAATGAAAAGGAAATCCACCACCAAGCGTTCCTTTGGCGACAGATTTCCACCCATGATTATGGTCATTTTTGATAAAACCCACTTGGTCCCCCTAAAAGATGTAATTTACTCTTTTAAGATTTAGACTTACGAGATGGATCATAGTTCAGAATTGGTGACAACCAACGTTCTACTTCAGAAATTTCCATTTCCTTATCCTTTGTATAATTCACCACTTGGTCTTCGTTGATTTTCCCAATCGCAAAATACCGAGCTTCCGGATGGGAAAAATAATACCCACTCACACTACTAGCCGGCCACATCGCACAGGATTCCGTGAGTTGGATCCCTGCGTTTTTTTCTACATCCAGGAGTTTCCAAATTTTCTTTTTTTCCGTATGGTCTGGACAAGCAGGATAACCAGGAGCGGGCCGGATTCCCCGGTATTTTTCACGAATCAGATCTTCTTTGGTTAGATTTTCATCCTTTCCAAATCCCCAGTCTTCTCTGGTTCTATGGTGCATATATTCCGCAAAGGCTTCCGCAAATCTATCAGCAAGGGCTTTGACCAAAATGGCATTGTAATCGTCTTGTTTGGCCTCATAAGTCCTAGCCAATTCTTCGATTCCATGTCCCGCGGTGACTGCGAAATACCCAATATAGTCATCTTTCTTTTTATCTTGAGGTGCAATAAAATCCGCCAAACTATAGTTTGGTTGGTTTGTCATTTTGACAGTTTGCTGGCGTAACATAGGATAAGTTCCCAAAGATTTTGTTTTGGTTTCGTCTTCAAAGATTTCCACTACTTCTCCATGAGAAACAGCTGGGAACATCCCCACAACGGCTCTAGGTTTGAGAGTGGGATTTTCCAACATCTCTTTGAGAATGATTTGTGCATCATTATAAAGAGAAGTGGCTTCCTTTCCGATGACTGGATCTTTTAAAATTTGAGGGAATCGACCTTTTAGTTCCCAAGCCAAAAAGAATGGGGACCAATCGATATAGGGAAGTAAATCCTTCAAGGTTACGTCTTCAATTTTTCTAACCCCCGTAAAACTTGGTTTTGGCGGAGTATAAGAATCCCAATCAGCATGGAATTTATTTTTGATCGCATCTTTTATCGGGAGGATATTCCTTTCATTTTCTCTGGAATAAAACTCTTCACGAATTCTAGACTGTTCTTCCACAATCGATTTAGCATAGTCCACGGCAGTTTGCGGATTTAAGGCACTATTCATCACATTCACAACACGAGAAGCGTCCATCACATGAAGGACTGGTTTCGAATACTGTTCGGCAATTTTCACCGCTGTATGTGCTGGAGAAGTAGTAGCACCACCAATGAGAAGTGGAACTTGGAATCCTTGGCGTTCCATTTCTTTGGCCACATAAACCATTTCATCGAGAGAAGGTGTGATTAACCCCGACAGACCAATGGCTGCGACATTTTCTTTTTTAGCAGTTTCTAAAATCTTCTCACAAGGGACCATGACCCCAAGGTCAATCACCTCATAGTTATTACATGCAAGAACTACTCCCACAATATTTTTCCCAATATCATGGACATCGCCTTTTACCGTTGCAATGAGGAATTTAGCCTGTTTACTTTCATCTTTTTGATTACGTTTCTCTTCTTCCATAAAGGGAAGTAAATAAGCCACGGCCTTTTTCATCACCCTTGCACTTTTTACGACTTGGGGAAGGAACATCTTTCCAGCTCCAAATAGTTCCCCTACCACCTTCATTCCATTCATGAGTGGACCTTCGATCACTTCTAGGGGTCTTGCAAAACTAGTCCGGGCTTCTTCTGTATCTTGAGTGACAAATTCATCAATCCCTTTCACAAGAGCGTGTGTTAGGCGTTCTTCTACAGACCCACTCCTCCAGGCATCATCTTTCTTTTGGACTTTCGCCTCACCGTGGAAACTGGCAGCCGCATCGATCAAACGTTCTGTAGCATCAGGACGACGGTTGAGAAGGACATCTTCCACTAGTTCAAGAAGATCTTTCGGAATTTGTTCGTAAACTTCTAACATCCCTGCATTGACAATGGCCATATCCATCCCTGCTTGGATGGCATGGTATAAAAAAACAGAGTGCATGGCTTCACGAACCGGATTGTTCCCTCGAAAAGAAAAAGAAATATTACTTAATCCCCCAGAGACTTTAGCACCAGGACAAATTCGTTTGATTTCACGAGTGGCTTCAATAAAATCCATCGCATAATTATTGTGTTCTTCAATCCCTGTACCAACGGTCAGGATATTCGGATCAAAGATAATATCAGTTGGATCAAAATCTAATTTTTCGACTAGTAGGTCATAAGCCCGTTTGCAGATACGAATTTTATCATCTTTCGTTGCCGCCTGGCCTTGTTCATCAAAAGCCATTACTATGGCAGCGGCACCAAATCTTTGTATGGTGCGGGCGTGATCTAAAAATATTTCTTCTCCTTCTTTGAGAGAAATCGAGTTAACAATCGGTTTTCCCTGGATGCATTTTAAACCAGCAAGTAAAACTGACCACTTAGAAGAATCCACCATAAAGGGAACCCGTGCAATGTCAGGTTCTCCAGCAATTAAGTTTAAAAACTTAGTCATGGATGCTTCGCCGTCAAGGAGGGCTTCATCAAAATTGATATCAATGATATTGGCACCAGCTTGGACTTGTTGGAGAGCCACCTGCACCGCTTCTTCAAAGTTTCCATCTAAGATGAGTTTTTTGAATTTAGGGGATCCTGTGACGTTATTTCTTTCCCCCACATTGATAAATCCTTGGTCTTTGGTGAGTTTGAGTGGTTCAAGGCCAGCGAACGTACTGAGCTGAGGTTGTTCTTTGAGTGGACGTGGGGCAATCGATGATACTGCTTCTTTGGCAGCTCTGATATGAGCAGGAGTGGTCCCACAACACCCACCCACAATATTGAGAAATCCTGATTCCGCAAAATTTTTCATCCAACCACCAAACTCTTCTGGTGTTTGGTCATACCCACCAAATGCATTCGGTAGTCCTGCATTCGGATAACAAGATACGTAACAATCCGCCACTCGGGAAAGTTCCTCGATATAAGGGCGCATCTCACCTGCACCTAACGCACAGTTGATGCCAACGGCAAGTGCTTTGGCGTGTTTGATCGAAACATAAAAGGCTTCCCCTGTTTGACCAGATAAAGTTCTTCCAGAGGCATCTGTAATGGTTACAGAAAGAATCACAGGAATGCGAATTTTACGTTCTTCGAATACTTTTTCAATCGCATAGATACATGCTTTCAAATTCAAAGTATCAATATTGGTTTCTGGTAAAAGTAAATCCACTCCTCCATCCAGAAGGGCCGAAACTTGTTCATAAAAACAATCCACTAACTCATCAAAGGTGACTGCACGAAAAGCCGGATTGTTTACGTCAGGAGAAAGAGAGGCGGTTTTGACTGTTGGGCCAATGGAACCCGCAATGAATACATCCGTTTTTCCCGTTTTTTCTTTAAATTTGGTTACTGCATTTTTGGCGCAAGCCACAGCAGCAAGATTTAGATCACGAACCGCTGACTCCATTTTATAATCTGCTTGGGAAACAACATTCGAACTAAAGGTGTTTGTTTCTATGATGTCTGCACCGGCTTCCAAGTATTCCAAGTGGACGGATTCAATGATGTCTGGACGAGTGATCGCCAACACGTCGTTATTTCCTTTGATGGAAAGTGGCCAATCCTTAAAACGATCTCCTCTGAAATCGTCCTCTTCCAAAGAATGTCTTTGGATCATGGTACCCATAGCACCATCCAGAACGAGGATTCTCTCGTTCATTAATTTTAAAAGAGCTTTTGAAGAAGGATTGGTATATTCAAATTTCATATATTATATCAGTATAAAGTCAAAGGGTATATGGTCATTTCCACATACCCTAAAAGTTATTTATTTACTCGAGTCAGAACACTTCGCACCTTTCAGAGGTGGTTTCGTAGTGACAATGACAGGGTATTTGGTTGCTTCTTTTGCGTTAATCTCAATTGAAGGTTTGTGTTTTTCCGGAACGTCATAGTCAGGAAAAATCGCATCAATCGGGCATTCATATTGACAAGCATTACAATCAATACAAGTATCTGGATCGATGTACAAAGTGTCCGGAGCTTCATGAAAAGCTTCCACCGGACAAACTGCTGCACAACTTGTGTATTTACAATCAACGCAAATTTCAGTTACAACATAAGCCATGAGAAACTCCATTGCCCTTCTTGGGTTTTTCCAAAAAGGGCGATTTTTTTAGTATCGGTAGTGGTCTGGTTTGTACGGACCTTCGAGTGGAACACTGATATAATCAGCTTGTTTTTGAGTAAGCGTTGTCAAACGAACTCCTAACTGCTCCAAATGAAGTGCTGCCACTTTTTCATCCAAATGTTTTGGAAGTCTGTAAACACCCAACTCATACTTTGTAGTATAAAGTTCGATCTGAGCCAAAACTTGGTTTGTGAAAGAACTAGACATGACAAACGATGGGTGACCAGTCGCACAACCGAGGTTAACCAATCGACCTTCTGCAAGAACGATGATGGATCTTCCATTAGGGAAAGTATATTTGTCCACTTGTGGTTTGATTTCTTTTTTAGTGACACCTTTTTCAGAGTTCAAACGAGACATTTGAATTTCTGTATCAAAGTGACCAATATTACAAAGGATGGCACCGTCTTTCATCGCCTTCATATGTTCAAGAGAGATGATGTCGTCATTTCCTGTTGCAGTCACAATGATGTCTGCATTTTCAATCACGTCTTCCACTCTAAGAACTTGGTAACCTTCCATCACAGCTTGGAGAGCACAAATTGGATCGATTTCAGTGACAATCACTCGTGCACCAAAATTACGAAGAGAGGCAGCAGAACCTTTTCCTACGTCTCCGTATCCGCAAACAAGAGCCACTTTACCAGCAAGCATCACGTCAGTGGCACGTTTGATTCCGTCTGCAAGAGACTCGCGACAACCATAAAGGTTATCAAACTTAGATTTTGTAACTGAGTCGTTTACATTGATTGCAGGGATTTTCAAAGTTCCCGCTTTTAATTTTTTATGAAGAGCGATTACACCTGTAGTTGTTTCTTCAGAAACACCTTTGATGTCCACAAGCAGTTGTGGGTATTTTTCGTGAATGTAGTGAGTTAGATCATGACCATCATCAAGGATCATGTTTGGTCCTTTTCCACCGTCAAAAAATAGTGTTTGTTCAATACACCACCAATACTCTTCTTCTGTTTCACCTTTCCAAGCAAATACAGGAATTCCTGCTTTTGCAATGGCCGCCGCCGCATGGTCTTGTGTTGAAAAAATGTTACAAGAGGACCAACGAATGTCAGCACCTAATGCAGCCAAGGTTTCAATTAGAACCGCTGTTTGGATTGTCATGTGAAGAGATCCGCAAATTCTAGCACCTTTGAGTGGCTTAGAAGTTCCGAATTCTTTACGAAGAGCCATAAGGCCCGGCATTTCTTTTTCTGCCAAAATGATCTCTTCTCTTCCCCATTCTGCAAGAGAGATATCCTTCACTTTAAATGGCAATCTTTCCGATTTTGTTTCAGTTGCTGTGGACATAGTGTCCTCCTTCTTCCTTTGTTGCTTTGATCGTTAAAATTTTAAAACTTGATTCTGTTTGGATCTCATTCATAGATCCTACGCAAAAACCTGCATTGGACAACCAAGACTCAAATAACTCGGGTTCAAATCCAAGCCAAAGGTCTGCAAAATTATCACGCATAAACTCCGCGTTGTGTTTTCCTAAATCAACAATACATAAAACCCCACCAGGTTTTAATACCCGTGCCACTTCTTCCAGTACTGTTGGTGGATGAGAGATATGATGCATTACCATAGATGCCACAACCGCATCACAAGAATTAGTTGCTAGCGGCAAATGTTCCATTGGTGTTTGGATGAGGCTAACACTTGGGTTTTTTCCATAATGAGAAGATGCGTTCTCAATCATTTTTGAGGAATTATCAACTCCTGTAACATGTTTGGCCTTGTTTAAGAGAAAAGGGATGAGCCCACCAGGCCCACAGCCTAAATCCAAAACATTTTCACAATTCGGGAGTTCTTGTAAAATCCAAGACCGGTAAAGTTTAGGATGTAAGGTCTCTTCCTGTAATTTTTCCCAACTCCCCGCAATCCCATCAAAAAAGGATTTTGATTTCTTTTCCCTGGTTTCCAGAATTTGATGCACCATCTTTTGGTCCCTTTCTCTAGAGGGGAGATCTTCTTTATATGATAACAATAGTTTGGTGAGCTCTAGAGGAAACTTTAAGTCTGTATCTTCCTCTTCCGGAAGAAAACTATAAACCAAACTTCCTTCCCTTCGAGATCCAATCAGGCCGGCTTCCGTGAGAATCTTTAAATGCCGAGAAATCCTCGACTGGCCCATACCCAAAATTTCCACCACCTCATTCACAGAAAAAGCCCCAAAACTCAGGATATGAAGGATCCGAATCCGAGTTTCATCGGAAATCGCTTTGGTGGCGGCAAGGAGGTGGCCGGAAGGCCTAGATTGGGAAAGGGTTTCTGTTGCCATATCCAAGATATCTACATATCAAGAAATCTTGATATGTAGACTCCGGCAAGCAAATTTCCTAAATTCTAGGAGATTTTAAAGAAATTGATCTTCTTTTTAAGCGTTTCTGCCAAATTTGCGATCCCGTTGGACGTAGCAGTCATCTCTTCTAAGCCTGCGGCTGTTCCTTGGGTCAAATCGTTGATGCTGAAAATGGCCTGAGCCACTTCTCCAATCGCGTTTTTTTGTTCTTCCATCGAAAGTCGGATGGACTGACTGATTTGGTTCACCTTATCCACCTCTTCCCCGACCTTTTGGTTGATGATGAGCTGTTCTTTGGTACTCGCTTCGATGGAATCAGTCATTTCATTGAACGAACTCACACCTTGGATGATTCTTTGGATGAGAGAAATTGTGGTTTCGATATTCTCTCTTCCACTTTCAATTTCTTTTTCATTGGCCTGGATGAGCTCTCCAATGTCTTTGATGGAAAAAGCGGTTTTTTCTGCGAGTTTTCCAATCTCATCTGCTACAACCGCAAACCCACGCCCATACACACCAGCACGTGCGGCCTCAATTGCAGCGTTTAATGCAAGTAAGTTGATTTGTTCCGAAATATTGTTAATGATTTCGATCACACTACCAATTTCTTCCGAACTGTTACTGATTTTGGTGATGGAATTTCTCATCGAATCCAAAGAAGTCTGACCAGATCTAGCTTCTTCTGAAATGAGGGTTACATCTTGAGATGCCTTACCCACTTGTCGTCCAGTAGCTTCAATCAAATTGGAAAGTTCTGCCATTTTTAATTTTAGGAAGTCCACTTTGCGGAACTGATCTTCGGCCTGTGCATCCACGTTTTGGACTGCGGCAGAGATTTCTTCAATTGAGGCAGATATCTCTTCGGCAGAAGCAGCCTGTGTTTGTGCATTAGATGACAACATATTGAGTGATGCTGACATTTCTTCTGCGGAAGAGGCAAGGTCTTCCGAAAAAACTTGGTTGGATCCCACAACTTCAGAAATTTGTCTCAAGGTAGCATTCAGTCCACGAGCAAGTCTTGCGAATTCATCAGAAGATTCCATTTGTACATTATGGCGAAGGTCTCCCACTTCAATATTATGTAAAATCTTACCAATCGTTTTCATAGGTTTAAACCTAGCACTGAAGAAAAGATAAATGGAGATCGCAATAAAGATAGCACCAGCAATGTTAATCACAGTAAGTCCCCTAAGTGCCGTTAGGCTCTCTACTTCAATTTCTTTGATATCAATTGTAGAAAAGAACTGTAGGCCGTATTTTTCACTCACCTTTCTTCGCAGTAAAAAAGTAGAACCTTCCCAAGGATTTCTAAAGGAATCTGTTTCGCCAGCTTCTTTTGCCAAAGTCTCAAATTCAGAATTTTTAAAACTATGCATTAGATACTTAGGATTTGGATGATAGACCATCTTAGATTCTTTATCTAATAAAAAGGAATACCCTGTGGTTCCAATTTTAACCTTCTTTAGAAAGGACTCCATGGCTTTACCGACGAGAAAGGGCATCCCGGCCATACCAATCACAGCTCCATTGGCATTTTTAACTGGGCTTGTGACCATAATCACAATATCTCCGTTAATCGGAGATTTTACAGCAACTCCTACATGGAGTTTACCTTCTTTTGCAGCATTGATATTTTCAAGAACCTCAGGATTGGACCCTAATTTATAACCAACACTTGCTCCATTGGGAAGTCCTGCGGCAACAATGGGGGTTCCTTCATCGAAAGAAGCAAGGAAAGTATTTTCTAAAAGAAGCCTTGAATCTCCAGTAACCTTTGCTAAAACCGGTTCTGCTAATTTATAATTTTTGGTTTCGAGTGCTGTTTTTACCACAGGCAAAGCAACTAATTCCTTTAAATTACTTTCCACCGACTCAAAATAAACATGGATTCCAGCTTCGTTACTTTGATTGAAGTTGTACAACTGATTCGAAAAAGCTTTTTCTAAAGTCTTTGCATTGACATTGAATGCATAAATCAGAACAAAAATGGCAAGGACCATAACCATAAGAGAAAACATAATAGGAACTGTATTCCTTAGGTTTCGGTAATAAGGAGAAATCTGTTCTTTAAATGTTACCTGGAAACTATCATCTTCTAATACTAAATGAGAAGCTCTTTCTAAAAGAATAAAGGAAAAGATAACATTGAGAATGGCAGTTAAAAACAATACACAAACAATATAAAACGAATCCGATTTGCTGGTTTCCGGAAGATAAAGCATAGGACCAACAACAATAGGAAGGGCTAAAATCCATTGGGACGCACCGACCAAAGCACCAGTCACAGGTGTTCTTGCAATTAGGTTCCAAACGTTCACATAAGTTTGTGTGCTCTTTTCTGTTTGGGACTCAAGATCCACTAACCCTTGCTTAATTTCCTTAAGCCTCTTAGGGAAAATGAAGGCAGGAAGTAATAAACTGACTAGAGCCGCTGCGATTGTAGAACCGATGAAGGTTTTTACTTGTAAGGGACTCAGGTCGACATAGAACAAAATTAGAGCAATTCCAATCGGAACCACAATCCCCAAAGAGAAAACTTGAGAAGCGAAAAAGAAAGCCCGGGAGTAGCGTTTGTATAAATTCATTGAAACTTAGACCTAAGACTTAAGGTAAATTTCGCGATCCCTATGGCAAGGTTTTATGGATTTCCCGGAAGTTTTCCTAAAAGGATAATTTCACTCCTAGATTTGCAGAGTAGAGATCTTTGCCACCATATAAACCTTCTGCAATGACTTTCACGAGGAAAAGATCTAGTTCTAATCCTACAATGCCGTAGCCAATTCCACGTTTGGAGTTGGATTCACCGGAAGCACGAAATCCCAGAGTGGCATTTGGATTTTGGGCAAGAAGTTCCTTATCAAGAGCTGCTTGGTACTCACGAGGAATTTCCATAGGTAGTGAATCGTTAAGAGTGATGAGAAAAGGGCCTCGTCTAGAAAGAGAAGCGGAATTACTTCCCGAATTCCAACTATAACCTCCACCCACAATGACGTTCGCGATCCAGAATACACCAAGACCCGTACGTAAATCTACATTTGTAGTTTGGACTTTTGTATTGAAAACAAAGTTGGTATCTCCACCCCACTTTCCTTTCACACCTTGGAATTCAATTTGAGCCGCCTTCCCTTCCAAGTAACTGAGGCTCATATTTTGTTCCATTACATGATGACCCACACCAACATTGATTCCATTCCAAGTGATGAGGTTCATTAAAAAACCTTCTTTTTCTACCAGTTGGTAACGAAGCATCCCACCATACGAGCGTACGGCGATACGGCCTTCATAATTTTTATTATTAGAAGCTGACTGAATTTGGTCTTCTGTCACAGCAACATTCATACCATGTAGGAAAATTCCAATTCTACGAATGTAGCCACCTTCTTCTGTACCTAGTAACCAACCTGGATTCAAATCCAAATGAAAGGAAGGAATGACAGCTCCCCCCACGTTTGGAAGTTTTGGATATTTGATATAAGAATCTTGAATTTGGATGTCATCTTTTTTATATCCGGCAGCAGAGGCACTGACGCCAAATTGAATCCGTCTTACAGTTCCTGTACCAATATTACTTGCACCTATATTAGCGAGAAAACCCGCTTCTAAATTGGTTTTGAGTACTTCATTTAAATAACCAGTTTCAAATTTTTTAAGGGAACCATTCCCAGCTTCTGTCAGCGTTGGCGGTAAAAAACCACAGGCCGATCCTTCACAAGTAAATTGCGCATACAGCTCCGATTGGGATACTGTTGTGACAAATACGAGGAGAAGTAGCAGATTTCGTAAGTTCATATAGTTCATTAATTCTCTACTGGTCGTAACAATTGGAAAGAAAAATTCTCTCTCAAACAGACACTTCTTTTGCTTTTTTTGCCGTACTAATCCAAAAAACACCAGTAAGTACGAATAAAGTACCAATGCTATGTAACATAGTAATTGGTTCATCCAGTAACCAATACGCAAGGAAAAGAGTCGACATCGGTCCAACTGAGCCAACGATAGCAGCTGTTTTACTACCAACTCGTTTAATCCCTTCAGAAACAAAAACTGCTGGCACTACTGTATTCACAGTACCCATGACAAAAGCAAGTGCATAAAATGAAAACGGTTGGATGAGTTCTTTGTAAGATCCAAAAATAGCAAAATGAAGAAACACGACAAAAGAAGAAATGATGAGTGCCCAAGCTGTAAACTTTCTTGCACCTAACTTAGGAATGATGGAACCACTGCCCATCAAATAAATCGCATAAGTAAGAGCAGAAAGCAAAATAAAAAAAGCACCCAAACTTACATCTTTCGCAGAACCGAATTGAACATCCTGCCCATAGGCTAAAAAAACTCCAGTGTACGTAAGAATCAGAGAAAACACTTCTCTTTTATGAATTTTTTTCTTTAAGAATAAAAATGATAATAAAACAACAAGAGTAGGATAAATAAAAAGAATGATTCGTTCGAGACCAGCACTGATGTATTTGAGTCCTAAAAAATCAAAAAGACTGGCTAAATAATAGCCAACCACTCCCATAAAGAAGAGATTCATCACATCTTTTTTGGTCAGAGAGGTTCTCCCTTCTTCTCTTTCTGCTTTCCAAGCCATCCAAGCCAAAAAAGGAAAAGCAAAGACCATTCGAAAGAAAAGGGATCCAATCGGTGAAATTTCATAACGATACGTCAACTTAACAATCACGGCTTTCGCGCTAAATAGAAGTGCTCCGATAAGAACAAGCACCACCCCTTTCCATTCTGTACTCGTATTTTCTTTCACTAAACCCATCCTGAAATTGCCGAGAAATCCCGATAGTTTTATTGAATGAAACTAACTTTGATTTTGGGAGTATTTCTAGTTTTTGGATTTGTCCTTTGGGCAGACTCAAAAGAGGAAATTTCCAAACCCTTACTCCGAGTTTTCCCCACCTTCCGACCGGAAGAATGTGAAGACTGGGCCATTCGACCTTTCATTTGCAAAAGATGTTTATGGGAAGGGAAAAGATACGCACAAGAAATTCGTTTTTTTGAAGATGGACCCTACCGGACTCATGGATGTTACAAGGAACCTGGGGGATTTGAAAGTTTAGAAGGTGAGACAAAAACCGGGAATGGGAATCCCCGGTAGAATTTGTAAAATTATTTTTTTACACAACCCATAATGCCAGCAAAACCTGGAGCATTTTTCAAACAGTTTGGATCAAATTTTCCTTCCATACACTGATCGATCATTTTTTGTTTACCTTGTTGCAATCCTGCGAGAACTGGTGCTGCTGCTGGATTCTTTTTAGCTTCCTCTTCAATTTGAGTGAATGTGCTAGCGAGAGCAGACTCACACTCTTCTTGGGTATACACTTTGGATTTACAATTAGCCAAGAAAAGCCCGAGAGCGAGCGCCAGAATGAGGGATTTTTTCATGAAAAACTCCGATACATAGATTTCATGATAACTTCTTTTTTAGAAAGGGATTTGAAAAGAAAAAAATGATCCATCACATTGCCATCGGTACTCCGAACCCTTCCAATTTAGCAGAGTTTTATCTACGAATTCCAGGTGCAAAGAAAACCAGGGAATTCCATTATCCGTCTGGGCTTTTGCGTTCTATTTGGATCGAGTTTGGTTCCATCATCCTTATGTTAGAAGAAGGAGAAAAAAGTTCCCCCCGTGCTCTTGTATTTTCCTTTAACGAAAACGATAAATCTAGCTGGATCCAGTTTTTAAACCAGATAGAAATCCAAAATCAAACAGAGTATACGGTTTACTTCTTAGATACGGATGGGAATTTACTCGGCCTCAGCCAATATCCGGAAAAACTCAAAATCATTTAGGAAATGTGTTGAGAAAACACCTAACCTCCTTATGGTAACAATTCACTTAGGAAAGAATATCCAAAAGAATGAACATCAAACAGAAGTTAGCTTTAGGTACATCAGTCATTACACTGTTTTCATTAGGAGTTATACTCACTCTTATCTCTTATGTCATATATAAAAATGCAAAAGAAAATGCATTAGAGAATATCTCTGTCCTTGCAGACAAAATTTCTCTCGATGTTGGTGATTATCTTTCAGGTCCTTTAAACGAAGCTTACCTTCTCAAACAGATTTTACAAGAACCAAACCTACTCGATCGAGATCGTATTTTTCGAATTTTAAATTTGATGACGGCTTCAAACGAGTCTATCTTAGGGACTTATGTTGTATTTGAACCGAATGCTTTTGACGGGAAAGACTCTAACTATCGTAATGCGAATTTTCACGACAAAACAGGAAGACTAATCCCCTATTCTGTAAAATCCAATGGAAAAATCATCATTGAACCTGTAGTTGGGTCTGATCTTCCTGAATCCGATTTTTACCAACTTCCTAAAAAAAACAAAAAAGTGGAACTCATTCCTCCTTTTGATTACAAAGTAGATGGTAAAGATGTCACAATGATTTCTCTTGTGTATCCGGTTCTCCGAAACCAAACCTTTGTAGGGATTGCTGGTGCTGACCTTTCCTTAGAAACCATCCGCACTTACCTTCAGAACTTAAAAATTTTAGAAGGCACAGTAAAAATTACTCTCGTAGCAAGTAATGGTTATGTATTATTCAATGGCCTTCATCCTGATACTACAGATGTACAATGGAAAGACAAAGAAGATATTTATGTAAACTTAGCTATGTCTACGAACCAAAGACAAAATTATTCCGATTCCGACTACTTCCATGTAAGTTTACCCATTCAACTTGTCGAAAATACTGCGCCTTGGACACTTCGAGTTTCTTATCCACAAAGTAAGATTACTAATGAAATCCAGTTTATCTTTTGGATTGCCTTAGGCCTTGGGATTACAGGGATTTTGTTCTCTACATTAGCCAATGTCATTATCTTTCGTAAACTTGTAGATAGTAGATTACAAACTTTGATTGCATTCACCAAAGATGCAGCCAGTGGAAATCTCTCAAAAGAAATCAGTGACAATCATAAAGATGAAATTGGGAATTTAGTAGAAGCAGTAGTGGCGATGATTGAAAGCATTCGCCATATTTTAAGTGTGGCTCAAACTTCAGGATCCGAACTCAAAGAAACTTCTAGGTTTATGGAAAACACCATCATCGAACTTTCTGATTTAGCCCAGAGCCAAGCGGCTTCCTCAGAAGAGGCCAGTGCCACGGTGGAAGAACTCAATGCCTCTTCAGAAACCATCAATTCCAATGTAGTGCAAGCGGTAGATAATTCTAAATCCATTCATATTTCATTACAAGCCATCCAAACCTTGGTTCAAAATATCACAGTAGAAGTGGAATCCTTTGGACAAATTGCCGTCCTTGCCAACAGGAAAGCAGAAGAAGGAAGAAATATGGCAGGGCTCACTTCTAAAGCCATTGAAGAAATCCAAGAGAAGTCGCTTGCCATTACTGAATTTTCTGAAGTCATTTCTAATATTTCAGAGAAAACTAGTCTACTTGCATTAAACGCAGCCATTGAAGCAGCTCGGGCAGGAGAATCTGGACGGGGGTTTGCCGTAGTAGCAGAAGAAATTTCAAAACTTGCTTCCCAAGCAGCAGAATCCGTTTCACAGATCAACACTCTATCAGAAGAAGCATTAGACTCCATTCAAAACGGAGGAACCCAAGTCACGAATCTCATCGACTTACTTCGAGAGATCATCAAAGAAGTTTCTGTTATTTTTGAAAAGGCGAAAGAAATTGTTCCTCTCATCCAAGATCAAAAGACAAAAACAGATCAGATTTATGAGGAAATTGAAGAAATTACTTCGTTAGTAGAATCAATCCAACAATCAACAGAAGAACAAAAAAGAGCCACATTTGAACTATCAAATATGACAATTAATATTTCTAATGGCTCGCAAATCCTCTCAGAACAATCCGAAACCATGTCAGCAAACTCTCTTCGCATGACGGGAATTAGCGCTAAAATCTCTGATGTCTTATTAAAATTCAATCTCTAAGGAATCTTTCCAAGCGACTGCATAAGCCCGAAGGAGACCACCCGTTCGGAACTTGGAAAGACCTGTGTCTGGTCGGTTTTGCAACAAAGCTTGAGGCGTTATTGCCCAGCCACCTCGCGAGTCAAAAATCTTTTGTTGTAACAACTACTTTCCAAAAAGACCACCTCCTTTGCTCATACCTTAGCTATGCCTTTTCTAGTACTATAGAGAAATAACGTCAAGAAAACATTTGATCAAAACTAAAAATAAAAGAAGATAGGGTTACCATGGCAAAAGAACCACAGGAAAAAACCGGTACCGAATCCGGCCAGTCGAACTCACTCCATCTAGATTTTGAGGTCTCCATTTTTGATCTTTTCAAACATTACTTTCAGGTAAAACTCCGAGTCCAAACAGACCAAACGGAGTTAAACTTTTGTCTACCCAGTTGGACCCCAGGTTCCTATATGATCCGAGATTACGGAACCCATCTCCATAAATTCAATGTTAGAAATTCAAAAACGGGAGAAATCATTCCATTCGAGATGATAGACTTACACCGTTGGAAATTAAAAAACTTACCGGCAGAATTCGAAATTTCATATATTATTTATGCTTTTGAAGACTTTACCGTTAGGACAAATTATTTAGAAACAGAATTTGGATTTATCAATCCACCAGCTTTGTTTTTATACCCTGAAGGGAAGTTAAACCAACCATCCACAGTCCAGTTCCAAGTCTCTGAATTCTTTCCTTATGTGTATTCTAGTCTAACTCGAAACGCAGAAAACTCACACGTCTTTTATGCCAACGATTTTGATGAGTTATTTGACTCACCTTTTCACTTGAGTAAACAAAATTCTGTTTTTTTTGCCGCAGGAGAAACCAAACATGAGTTACTCGTCGAAGGTGATGTGACCTTTGATTTCAAAACAAAACTTGCCAGTGACCTAAAACGCATTACAGAAACTCAAATCGAATGGATGATGGAGTCTCCTAATCCCTACTATTTATTTGTACTAAATTTAAGTTTGCCAGCTTATGGAGGACTTGAGCATAGAGCTTCTAGCATAAACTACTTCAATCCAGAACTCATTTCTGATGAAGAAGAGTATAAAAGACTTCTCGAACTTTTATCCCATGAATATTTCCATCTCTGGAACATCAAAAGGATTCGGCCCATTGCCCTTGGTCCTTTTGATTACCAAAAACCTAACCTAACACGAGAGTTGTGGATTGCAGAAGGATTTACTAGTTTTTATGATGTATACTTTCTGTATCACTCTGGATTTTTAACCAAAGAAGAATACTTTTCCAAACTCCAATCCGATATTTTTTCTTTAGAAGATAATGATGCAGATTCTTGGATGAGTTTAGAAGAATCTTCATTTACGGCATGGACGAAATACTATAAACGAAACGGAAATAGCCACAATATTACCGTTTCTTATTATACTAAGGGAGGAGTCCTTGCTCTATGTATGAATTTATTTTTACTAAGAGAATCAAAAGAGAAAAAAACAATCCGACATGTTTTCCATAAATTGAACGAAGTTTTTGTCAAAACGAAAGGCAGAGGATTCACCAAACAAGAGTTCTTTGATACAGTAAAAGAAGTCACAGATGTGGATTTAAAAACAGAATTTAATGATTATTTAGAAAATCCAAAACCCATTCCCGTAGATCATTATTTAGATATCATTGGAATTCGAAGGATCCAAACTGATCCAACCGGAGATACAGGTTTCAAGGCCAAAGAAAAAAACGGGAACCTTTACATCCAAAAACTCCTCCACAAATCAGAAATCCCATCATTCGATCTTATGTTAGACGATGAAATTCTGGCCATCAATGGGAAACGGGCCACAGCAAATTCCCTTCAAAAACTGGAAAAAAATCTCCGTCCTGGAGAAAAATTCCACCTCATCCTTTCAAGGTCAGGTAAAATCAAAGAATCGATGATCACTGCATCCGAATTCTATAAAACTAAAAAATTTGTGATCGCAGAAGACTGTACTGATGATAGAAAAGAACTCAGAGATTTTTTCCTAAGGAACATTGTGTAAATGCCAGCTCTCTTTAATTATATCTTAACACCTTCGAGTAAAGATGAGGTGCTCCTTGACAGACCTCTCCCCCTTTCTCACAGACACCCCAAACATTGGATCCATATCACTGCTGAAAACGAGGAAAAACTCATGTTCCTCTTTCAAAAACATGATATTCACCAACTTACCATTGAAGATATTTTAAATCCGAATAGCCGAATCAAACTCGAGATTTTTCCCAATTATATCTTTTTTGTTTTCCGAGGGTTTCACTTTGAAAGAAACCAGCTTACACAAAAGAATTTTAACTTTATTTTAACTCCAAACCAAATCATTTCCTTAACACTTGATTATCGAGATAGCATTGGTGACTTGATTGATCAGTGGAAAGTGAATAATAAAATCCTAGCCCGCGGGTATGAGTTTGTGGTTCATAAAATTCTGGATGTGGAAACTGACCATACTTTAGCCATCACTCAGAAACTAGAAGAAAGGATCGAACATTTTGAAGATCAAATTTTTGGAAATTCCAAGTCTTTAGATATCAGTAATGTTTATAGTTTGCGAGCAAGCCTTCTTTCGATTAAAAAAGGGATGTTACAAAATAAAGAAGTTCTAGAAGATTTAGAAAAAATCAAAAACAGCTTTTTTAGTGATGAGGCAGATGCTTTCTTTCGTGATGTAAGGGATCATTCCCTTCGCATTCTAGAACTTGTGGAAAGTAATATTGAATCGATTTCATCGGCACTCGAAGCACATATTGCAATCTCCACTCGTAAAACCAATGAGATCATGAAGATACTTACCATCATGACGGCCATTATGTTACCGATGTCCCTTGTTGCGGGGATTTATGGGATGAACTTTCGGCATATGCCCACTTTAGAATGGGAATATGGTTTTATCACCGCCTTAGGTGCTATGGGATTTTTAGGTTTGATTATGTTACTCTATTTTAGAATAAAACGTTGGTATTGATTTTAAATCAGTGCTCGGATCTGGACTAGAAGTTCAGGGTCTTCCAAGGGAGGTTCTATTTCTCCTCTGGTCCACTGATTGAATAAATCCTTCAAACGTTTGTTCAGTGAGTCAAATTCAGGAGAGTTGGGGAATAAAATGACCGAACTTGCTTTCACCGATTTACCCGTTGTGGAAATAAATGCAAAATCAGGAATCATCTTCTCTAAAGTCTCTGCAGAGAATGCAGGATAATTAGAACCCAACCAATCCACAGAAGGCAAACAATTCTTTTGGAAATAAGCATCACTGAGGGCAGAAGTAAGAGCCCGTTTTAGTTGTTGTTTTTTCTCTTTTTCAAACCGCTCTTCTCTTTCCCTTAGTTTTTTCTTAAAGAAATTTTCCCTACGTTTTTGGTATAAAAACTGACGATCCATTTGTGCATAAGTAAGGATGGATTTTGCTTTCGCATAACCTGAGTTTACGATCGGAGAAATACCTAAAAAATAAAAAAGTTTATAAAACCAAGGAATATAATTAAAATAAACGGACTGGAGATTTTTCCCATAAGTTTTCACAAACTCATCATCTTTAAATAGAGGTTTTAATTCTTTTTCATTTAACTCAATGACGGCTTTTAAATATAAAATATGTTCGGTAGTGAATCTATAATTTTGAAAAATTAGATGATTGATATCCTTTATATTGTTTTGATTGTTATTCACAAAAATAGCAATTTTGGAATCTTGGTCATGCCATTCCGCAGAAAGGACTTTGGGATTTTTTCTGAGAAGATCCACGATGATGGTATCATGTTCATTGTCCTTTTCTAAATTGATACGAAGTAGTCTAGAATCAAAGTCAAATTGACTATCTAACATCTTCATATATACTTTGAGGAGTCGGTCTACTTCCCGTTTTTTTTCAACCTCAGCATATTTGGCCGCCATCTCGGCAACTTTTCTCAAGTTATGAACTAAAGGGTAAAATCCATTTTCTTTTAGAATTTCTTTAAATCCATATAACATTTCAATTTTAGAACGGATTAAATCAATTTCACTTGGTTCGGAATTCCCACTTACAGGGGCTGTTGTATGAATCCGATCTAAGCCCAATCGAATTTCACCATCGAATGCCTTTGCCAAAGGTTCCACTTTGGTCATTAAATATTCGTTTGCGATATGTAAAAAACTTGCCGCCTCCATCTCTGGAATCGAATAAAATCCCACATGTGGTAGGACGATGATTTGGGGATCCGCTTCCAACTCATCTATGATCAGTCCACGCGAACGTTTTAACATTTCAGCTGACGGTTGTAAGGGGAACTGTTTGGGTTCCAATATTCGATCCAGTTCATCACCGGATCCCTTTGTTTCTTGATAATCAATATCAGCTAGTTTGTTTAACACATTACGCCAAGTATCTTCTGTTAAAATTCGTTTGGCTTGGATGTAATGATATAGATGTTCTGTAGACCTTGCGATGAATAGTTTGTATGGTTCTTCCAATGGCATTCCCCCTGGAAGGCCCACAAGAAAATTGACAAACCGTAATTCACCGAGATCTGCATCGTATTTAATTTCAAAAAGTTGAGTGGTCAGTCCGTAGTCAATGAGTTGCCACATGGCATCCAAACCAGTTTCGTGATCCATTTTTAGTTTTTCAAAATTAGAATCTGTAGGCCGAAACAAATGACCAGATTCAATATTTTCACGAGAACTTTGGATCTCCACTGTCTTCATAATCGACAATGCTTCTTTTTGTAAAATAATCCCTGATGACCTGCCCAAGGTTTCTTTGGTCGTCAGTTGCAAAAAATGATCATGTGGAGGTGATATTCTCATAAAATCGCTGTAAGTCCGCCATCGACGGTCCAATTGGATCCAGAAATATAACCGGATTCTTTTTGAAGAAGGAAATTCACCACTCGGGCAATTTCGGAAGGTTCTGCAATTCTCCTAACAGGTGTCTTTTCTATGATTTTTGTTTTATGATCAGAGACTTGGTCTTCTTGGATTCCCATTTTTGTATCTACAAAACCAGGGCTTACTGCATTGGCAGTGATTCCAAATTTGCCCCATTCATCCGCAACGGAACGAATAAATCCAACTAACCCATGTTTGGAGGAAGAATAAGCCACTGAATGGGCTGAACCCACAATGGACAAAGAAGAAGCAATCGCAACAATCCGTCCAAAACTTTGGGTTTTAAAAATTGGTAAAACTAATTTAGATAAAAGAAACAAACTACCAAGATTGATTCGAAAAATGGACTCCCATTCTTCTGCAGAAACTTCTGTGATGGGGTGATAAGGTCCGCCAAACCCAGCATTGTGAACAAAACCATAAAGATCACCCACCTCAGAACTTTCCTGGATGATCTTGGCAAGGCTCCTCTCTACTACAAAGGGAGTTTCTGCCAGGTCTACCTCTCGGTAGGTCTCTTGTAAAATGGGGGATGTAGGCCGAACTTTGTCCAAATTCCAAACAGAAAACCCCGCAAGGACGAGGGTACGAACGATTTCCCTTCCAATCCCTCCACTGCCACCGGTCACGAGTACAATCGATTCCTTAAATTCCATGGGAACTATAAAATTCCTTTTCTTGGGGTAATGGATAAGTCATCCACAAATACAGATTTAGGCAAGTGGGAAATGCTCCATAAATACTCAGAAATGTCTGAGATGGAAATCATATCATTCTTGTCAAACTGCGGTCTTGTATCCCAAATTTCCGTGGCGACGGCTCCAAGACTGACATGAATCACCTTAGTTCCCCAAGGTTTCCATTCTTCTCGGAGTGCTCTGGTTATTCCCAAAACAGCATGTTTAGAAGCACAGTAAGCTACCGATTCTGGAAATCCTTGTTTTCCCGCAGTGGAACCTAAAAACACAAAGGTGGAACTACGAAAGGAAGAAAGAAGCGGAGAGAAGGCCTTCGAAAGTAGAATGAGAGAATGGACATTCAGTTGGAAATGAGATGCGAGATCTACCACTTCCAGTTGGTCAATGGGTCCAAACACACCATCACCGAGAGCAAAGTAAACCATAAGGTCGGTAGTCTGGAATGTGGATGATGTCACGTTTATTTGAGATCGATATTTGGAGGCAAGTGAGGATTGAAACATTTCTAAGTCTTTTGGATTTTTGGCATCCCAAGAAAATGTTCCTGATTGACTTTGTGAGAAATGCGAAAGATCCGAATTTCCCTTTCTGGAAAATCCAAAAAGAGAAACAGAGCTGTCCTTTAAAAACCGCTTGTGAAGCCCTTGTCCAATTCCGGAACCAATTCCAAAAATATACACATGGGCACCTTCTTTCATATCCGTCTTGCCATCACTTGCAAAAGGAAATGAACTGCTTCTAAATGTTTGTTCGCTTCTGCTACAGATTTTCCCCAAACTGTCGGGCCATGGCCTTCAATCAGTAGAAAAGGAACTTGTGGTTTCCCTTTGGTTTCAATGTAACGTTTGATTTCCGAAGCAATGGTGGGAACATGAGTGTGGTTATAAAAAACAGGAAACTTGAGATTGGGTTTTTCATCCCAGATCCCAAAAGCCTTGATGATTTCAATCGGAGGCAAAGTAATATCTCGAAAACCCTCTTCCTTTCCTACTCCAAAATCTAAAAGATTGGAATCCAAAGTATGGACATGAAGGGCAGCACCAGCATCTGGGATCTGTGAATAGACCACCTGATGGATGCTAGTTTCCGCTGAAGGTTTGAGACCCTCACCCGCAGAAACAAGTGATCCGTCTTTGACTGATACAGATACAAAATCCTGATCAGTAAGTTCACCCTTATGTTTTCCAGAAGCAGTGATCCAAAACACTTCCCCCTCTCGTGCAGAGAGATTCCCAGCAGTGGCATACATCCACTGCCTTTCATAATAGGTATGGGAAAGTTTTGTCAGTTCCTTTAAGGAAGGGTGAGAATCCAAATCTATTTATTCACCCGCTCCACGTAAGATAAATCCCGAAGGTCAATTTTTACAGTGTCCCCTTGTTTGATAAAGATAGGCACTTGGACTTCTCCACCAGTTTCTACCGTCACACGTTTGAGAGCAAGACCGGTTGTATCTCCTTTGAGACCATCCTCTGCATAAGTCACTTCCAAAATAGCAAAGTTAGGAGGTGTTACCCCAATTGGTTTGTCATTGTAAAACGCAACTTCCACCGGAGTTTCTTCTTTCATAAAAGGAAGGATGTCTTCCACATAATCTTTGGAAACAGGGATTTGTTCGTAATCGTTGACATCCATAAAAATGATTTGGTCACCGTCTGCGTAGCAGTACTGCATTTTACGGCGTTCCAAATCCACACCTTCCAATTTTTCGGCAGCTTTAAAGGTTCTTTCAATGGAAGAATCGCGGACAATGTTTTTAAGTTTGGTACGGATGAAAGCAGAACCCTTTCCTGGGTTCACAAACTCTGTTTTGACGACGGAATAAAGCTCATTGTCGATCTTGAGGATCATTCCTTTTTTTACTTCTGTAATGCCTAAGTTCATAATTTCGTTACTCGTTAACAAAATCCGAGGGACTTGGCCATGTGTCAACCGAAGTATGGTCATAAGCGATGACCTGGTCGGATTGGAAATGGCAATTACAAAACCGAATCACTACTTACGAGGATTTGGTAGAAAAACTGATTCTTACGGAAGAAGAGAGGGTAAGTTTTGCACCTGCATTGGAAGAATTTAGTTTTGCCGTCACTCCCTATTATTTGGAACGGATCGACAAAGACAATCCAAACTGTCCGATCCGAAAACAAATCATCCCCAGATCCGGAGAGCTGAAAAAAACTCCGAATGAAGTAGAAGACCCTCTTGCCGAAGAACGGTATATGCCAGTGAAAGGAGTGACCCACCGTTACCCTGACCGCGCGATTTGGTATATTTCTCATGTATGTGCCGTGTACTGCCGGTTTTGTACGAGAAAAAGAAAGGTATCAGACCCGGAAGAAACACCCAACCGTAACGAATGGGAAAAGGCTCTGGAATACTTCCGCTCCCATACAGAACTTCGAGAAATTATTTTGTCTGGGGGGGACCCACTCACACTTTCTGATTCTTCTTTAGATTATCTTTTAGGGGAATTAAAATCCATCCCCCATCTCAACCAGGTGCGGATTCATACACGTCACCCCGTGACCATGCCTATGCGACTCACAGAATCTTTAAATGAAGTTTTTGCCAAACATTTCCCTTTGTATATGGTCACTCATTTCAACCATCCGAATGAAATTTCAGAAGAGACTAAAATGTATGTTATGCGAATGATCAAAACAGGGCATATCTCTATTTTTAACCAGTCCGTTTTACTTTCCGGGATCAATGATGATGCAAAAATTTTATCAGAGCTGAACTACAAACTGATATCGATTGGGATCAAACCTTATTACCTCCACCAATGTGACGAGGTGTTTGGAAGTTCTGATTTTGTTGTGCCGATGGAACGAGGGATTGAAATCTATCGCAAACTCAGAGGTTATCATTCGGGAATCACAATCCCGAATTATGTAAAGGACCTAACGGGTGGTGGAGGGAAAGTGCTTCTTTCACCTGACTATTTACAAAAGAAAACAGAAAACGGATACCTTTTCCAAAATTATTTAGGAGATGAATATGAAGTCGGTCATTAATATCCTTTTGATTCTTTTCCTAATGGGAAGTATCACTTGCCAATCGGGAAAAGAAAGTAGATTAGAAACAAAAGAGAAAACTCCTCTTTTGGTACAAACACCGGATCCCAAAAAATCCAACCTAACAAAAGAACTACGCCTTACTTACCATGCAGTTTGGGTGGCGAAAGAAAACTTTGACCTCCTAAAATCGAGTTCTATTTTTGGAACAGGGAATAGTTATGAAATCCGCCTGGAACCAACGGGGAAAATCCAATGGTTACGACTCTCCTCCACAGACCGGGAAAACCAATCCCAGTTCCCCTATTATTACAAAAATGAAGTCCAAAATCCAGACGTATCCTACTTCGTTTGGGGATCGAAAAAATGCAGTGTTCTTGTCTTTACCCATCCAGATTCCCAGCTCTATGCTCGTTGGGAAGGGATCCACAATGGGTTTTTACTCGTTTTTGAGACCATTGTACCAAACTCCACCAGTTCCAAAGAATTGGCGAATGCCCTCCACCAGATGGTGCTCCAGTCCCTAGATCTTTACTAGGTACCGGGATTTTCCGCAAAGCCTGATTTTTTAGAAAAAAAGATTAGGCAAATTGATAGAGGCAGTTAGGCTTTGAGGAGAAATTCTATGTGGTTGAAATTAGGTGAATCGGAAGTTATCAATTTGGATTACATTGCCTCCATCAAAAAAAATCCCAACCAACCTTCCATTGAAATCATTTACCAAGATCTCAATAATGTAAAGTCCCTCCCTTTCCCAGGCAATGAAGAACGTGATCGTGCCTTCAAAGCTATTTTAGAAAATCTATCCCGAATGAAATTATACTTTGAATGAACCATGGAATTTGAAGCACTAAACCCTAACCTATATGCACAAGTTTTGGATGAATTAGAAATCATCCCGTCAACGAAACCCTACCAAATTCTTTTTTATGGATCCCGTGAAAGAGGAGATTTCCATGAAGAGTCCGATCTTAATTTTTATTTGGTAGCGCACTCCACTGACCAAATGAAATCTCAATTCATCGATTCCATTTCTCGCGCCTTACAAAAGCTAGAGGATGTGGCTCCGGTGAATATGATTGCCGGGGATGCGGATTCCCTTAGACATAGATTAAAAATTTCGGAACCAGGTAGCATCCAACTTATGGAAGCCTCATCCGTATTTTATGGAGAAGGACTTTTTGAAGATTTAAAAACCGATTGGGAAAAATGGAAACAAAGAGAAATTCCAAAGTCTGATCTCATCGCGTATTTAGAAAAACGCATTCGTTTTTTCAAACAACAAGTCACTAGAAATATTAAAGATGAAATCTCTCAACTAGAGAGGATCACCACTCTCACTTTACATATTTGGGCTTTGCAAAATATTCACGACCTAACTCATGTAGAACTTTTAAAAATGGACACCCCTGACCAAGTGGCTCCACTTTTTACCAATCTTTACAGAAAGGAAATGGAAGATTCTGTTTGGGAGCTAGTGGAATTACAAACTCGAGTTCGTAAACTGAAAACAGATGTCCGTTGGAAACGAGAAGTTTCTAGAGAAGACATTCACGAGACCAAATACAAACTCATTTCTCTCCGTAATGATGAAGAGTTTATGATGAACCTTTGGGCTTAAAAAATTTTTAAGGTTCTTTACAGAGGTTCCAACTTTTCCAGTAAAATTTTTCCATTCAGTGAATGGATGGTTTGTATTTTATATTCATTCTGCAAATTCAGAAAGAAAAGATTCGTAACCTCTCTTTTTTAAATCTGCTTTTGGTATAAACTCCATAGAAGCAGAATTCATACAGTATCTCTTGTTAGTTGGCATTGGCCCATCATCAAAAACATGCCCCAAATGCGAGTTTGCTTTTTTAGAACGAACCTCTGTCCGAACCATCCCATAGGAATTGTCCGTAATCTCGATTACGTTTTCTGTTACCAGTGGTTTTGTAAAACTAGGCCAACCTGTCCCTGACTCAAACTTATCTTTGGAACTGAACAAAGGCTCTTTCGAGACAATGTCCACATAAATCCCCTCTCTATGGTTGTCCCAATATTCATTTCGAAAAGGCGGTTCTGTTTCCTCTTCTTGAGTGACTCTATATTGTAAGTCTGTGAGTTTTTTCTTAAGTTCTGGATTCTCTGGTTTTTTTGGCGTAGGAGAGGCAGTCTCCATACAAGAGGTAATCAGGAATAATCCGAACACCAAATGGATAGAAGCGAATAGCACTTTAAGAGAACGGTTCATAGGTTTTAGACTGAGGAAAAATAGAAATTTTACTTTCCTTTAGAGGAAAATGATTTCGTCTAAATTTCGTATGCTCATTGCACCTTTACCAAAAAATGAGACAGCACGTCTTCCCGCTTTAAAAAGCCTGGAAATCCTCGACACTCCAGAAGAGGAAATGTTCGATGAAGTGACAAAGCTGGCATCTATGATCTGCAATGTCCCCATCTCCCTTGTCAGTTTGGTAGATGAATCCAGGCAATGGTTCAAATCCCACCACGGCCTCAATGCCCGCGAAACCCCAAGGTCCCTCGCCTTTTGTGCCCATGCCATTTTGGGAGAGGGACTTTTTGTTGTCCCCAATGCGAAAGAAGACATTCGATTTAAAAACAATCCATTGGTTGATGAAGCTCCTAACGTTATTTTTTATGCAGGTTTCCCTTTGGCTTTGGACGACCAAATCAAATTAGGAACACTCTGCGTCATCGATAACAAACCAAGAGAGTTAACGAACGACCAAATGCAAATGCTCCATTTACTTGGCAAACAAACCATTCGTTTGTTACAAATGCGGAATGCAAACGAACGTTTAGGCATCGAAAAACGGTCTGCAGAAAAAGCCACAGCGGCCAAAAGGGACTTTATTGCGGCCATCAGTCACGACATCCGAAATCCATTAAACTCACTTCTTGGGATGTCTGAAATGATTCGCGAAATAGAATTACATCCATCTGTTCTTAGTTATGTGGATCATGTTAGAAATGCTGGAGAAGTAATTTTACATCTAGTGAATGATACCATCGAGATTTCCAGATTGGAAGAGAATGGCAGCGTATTAAAAAATGAATGGTTCGAACTCCATCAATGTTTACATATCTTAGATTCCTTTTTTACGGCGGAAACCAAACGAAAAAAAATAGATTTTATTCTTCATAACAAGGTAAATCAAAATGTCTTTGTTTATTCCGACAAAAGAAAAATAGAAAAAGTATTTTGGAATCTAACGGCAAACGCTGTGAAGTTTACAAACAAAGGGAATGTTACCTTTTCTGTTCATCTAGAAAATACAACAGAAGACAAAGGTATTTTACATATAGAAATTAAAGACACGGGACCAGGAATTTCCCCTGAAGTGAAAGACCGACTCTTTCAAAAATACAATGAATTTGTTCCCGAAGGTTGTGTTATTTCTGGTTCTGGCCTTGGGCTTTCGATCGTAAAACTTTCGTTAGAAGAAATGAAAGGAGAAGTCAATGTTGAATCAGCCTTAGGACAAGGATCTACATTCAAAGTAAAGATCCCTATTCTTTGGAAATCAGAAGAAGTAAGTTCAGAAAAATTGGAAAAAGAAAGGAAACATAAATCCAAATTTCCTACATTTTCTAAACCGCAACGAGTTCTGATTGCTGATGATAATGAACTCAATCGAAAAGTTTTGAAGAGTTATTTAAAACCCCTTCATTTTGAAATTGTAGAATCAAGTAACGGAGTTGATACAGAAAAGATTTTAAACGAATCCAATTTTGACATAGCCTTTCTCGACATTGAGATGCCAGGGAAACATGGAACCGAAATTGCCAAAGGATTGGAGGGAAAACCCGACCGCCCCGTTCTCTTTGCCTGCACTGGGCTCTGTATGCCCGAGGAAAAAAACCATATCCTTGCCTCGGGATTTGAGTACTTTATGCCCAAACCCTATCTAAAAGAGGATCTTTACCTCCACCTAAAGGAAATTGCGGACAGGAGACCCTAGGCCATTCTGATATTTTTCCCTTTCTTTTTTAGGCCATTTTTTTATTGTATCCTATTTCCATGACTAAGAATGAAACCGAAGCTGGAAATGACTTCCAATCCTTCGGATTACGTCCTGAAATACTACAAGGAATCACTGAAGCAGGCTTCGAATCCCCAAGCCCTATCCAAAAACAAGCGATTCCGCTCGTATTGGAAGGAAAAGATTTAATCGCACAAGCGCAGACCGGTACCGGAAAAACTGCAGCTTACGGACTCCCCTGTTTGAACCGAATCAATGTGAATGATGGCATGCAAGTACTTGTCCTCACTCCCACTCGTGAACTCGCGTTACAAGTATCTGATGAATTGTATAAACTGGGAAAACATTTAGGAATCAAAACCACCACTATTTACGGTGGAAGTTCCTATTCTAAACAAATCACACAAGTGGCCAAAGGTGCCCAAGTTGCCGTTGCAACACCAGGAAGACTTCTAGACCTTCTCAAAGGAAAAGAACTAAAAAACTTCAAACCTTCTATGGTGATTTTGGATGAAGCAGATGAAATGCTCGATATGGGTTTTATGGATGATATTGAATCCATCTTCAATCTACTACCAACCAAAAGACAAACTTTACTTTTCTCCGCAACCATGCCGGAGCCGATCAAGAAGTTGGCAAGTAAGTACCAAACGCATCCTGCTCATGTAAAGATTGCTCCTACAGAAAAATCTTCTAAAAACATTGAACAAGTGTACTACGTAATTGATGAAGTAGAACGCGAAATCGCTGTTGTCCGTATTTTGGATTATGAAAATCCATATAAGGCAATCATCTTCACAAAAACAAAAAAAGAAGCTGATGATTTAAAAGCAACTCTTGGATTCAAAGGATATCCTGTGGAAGCTCTCCACGGTGACCTAAACCAAAAACAAAGAGAACAAGTTCTAAAAAGTTTACACGATGGTCGAGTGAAGATCCTTGTTGCAACTGACGTTGCGGCTCGCGGTCTTGATGTAAAAGATTTGTCTCTTGTGATCAACTACCACCTACCTTTTGATAGCGAAAGTTATACACATAGAATTGGTCGTACCGGCCGTGCTGGAAAGTCAGGTAAAGCTGTGACTCTTGTTACCACAAGAGAATCTCGTGCCCTCCTTAGACTCAAAGGTACATCGGGTATGAATCTGAGCATAGCTGCCCTTCCAACAAAAAAGGAAGTACTTGCCAGAAGAGAAGAAGACTTCTTAAACAAAGTTGTAGAAACAGAAGTACATGCTGATGCAGAAGAAGTTCTCGAAAAACTTTTAAAGTTAGACGACAAACGTTCTGTGGCTCTCAAACTACTTTCTAATATGCTTGATAAAACCAAAATTTCTGGACCAGAAAAAATTGGGAAATCACCTTCTGAATGGAGCGAAACTCCTCCAGGCGGTGGCGGATCAGGAAGACGTCGTCGGGATGATGGCGGATCTGGTGGTGGTCGCGGTGGTTATCGTGGAGGAAGATCCAATAGCGAAAGAAGCGAACGCGGAGAACGTAGTGATCGTGGCGAACGCGGTGGAGATAGTCGACGCAGTGGTGCACCCTCTTCTAAAAAAGAAGGTGGAGTTTACGTAAAGACGGCTGGAAAAAAAACTCAGCGTTTTCGAAACAAGTAGTGGCTCACAAACCACTCTTCTCCGTTTCGATAACCCCATAACTCAGCACAGGCGAGAAAGAAAACTTTCCAATACACAAACCATTTGGTTTTTTCTTTTTCGCCGTAAGTACTCGCAAGGATAGGCATTAGTTTATCCTTGTTTTGGGTTAAATTATCATACCAAGCTTCGCTTGTTCTCGCATAGTGAGTCCCATTCACAATCCAGTGGTTTTCAATGAGAAAATCTTTTTGGAAATATAAAAATAAATCGTTCGAGGGCATTTGCCCACCAGTAAAAAAATACTTCGCCATCCAGTCCGTTTCATCAATGACTTCGAAAGGGTAAGCAAACTCTTTATGAGTGAAGATATGCACAAAAAACTTTCCATCAGCGACAAGAAACTTAGATAGTTTTTCAAAAAGTTTCTCATAATTTTTCATATGTTCCAACATCTCTACAGATACAATCCGATCAAACTTGTCTTTAGTAGTAAAATCGTTCATATCCTTTGTGATGATGGTTAAGTTTTTTAAACCACGTTCTTTAGCACGTTTGTCGATAAACTCTTTTTGAGTTCGGGAATTAGAAACACCTGTAACTTTGCACTTAGGAAATTTTTCTGCAATATAAAGAGAAATACTCCCCCATCCACATCCGAGGTCCAATACCTTCATTCCATTTTTGATCTCTGCACGCTCCACTGTGATCCGTAACATATCTTCTTCGGACTCAGCAAAACTAGTATCTAAACTTTGCCAATATCCAGATGAGTATTTCATACTCGGACCCATCACATAAGTAAAAAAATCACTCGGAACTTCGTAGTGTTGTTCATTGGCAGCATCTGTATGTACGGCTATGGGGGATTTTTTTAACTCATTCACATAATTCATTTTGTGTTGGAGCTGGGACGTAGTATTTTCTTTCCGTTCTTGTTTGATCCGAAGGTTTAAAAGTTGGCGGATACGAAAACGAATGAGCCAATCTGGGAAAATATCCTTTTCTAAAAGTGAGTTGATGCTAAAAGAAGAGCCCTCTTCTTTTTGGGAAGGATCCGTAAAATTCATGTTTTATCCTTTATTAATTTTGTTTTGGGAACCAAGGGAAAAATGCATTTGTGGTTCGTATATATTCACGAAAAACATCACCCTTTGACAAAAGCGAATATTTTTCCGCAAAAGGAACACCAGATACAAATCGCAATAATAGAAACATAAAGAGAGGTGTCAAAAGTGAAAAGACTGCCTCTGTCGCAGAAAGGATAGGAATGACCCCAATCCCAACCCAAATCACCCATTCAAAAAAATAGTTGGGGTGTCTTGTCCATTTCCAAAGACCTATGTTACAAACTTTGCCTTTGTTTCCAGGATCGGATAGAAACTGATGAAGGTCCCGGTCAGAGATTGTTTCCCCAATCACTCCTACAAAAAACAAAATCCAACCCACTAGAACCATCAAATATCCATTAGGTCCCAAGATCCCAGAGTTCGGGAAAAGTTTCCACTGAGCAGCAAAATAAAAAGGGAAGGAAAGAAAAAGGGCCAAAAATCCTTGTAACATAAAAACATTGGTAAACATTTTCTGGTGGACTTTATCACCATAGTCCTTTCGAAATCCCGCATAACGTTTGTCTTCTGGATGGTTTGTGCGAATCCGAGTCCAGTAAAGAAACCCTGAAAGGCGAAGAGCCCAAATCCAAACAGGAATGAGAACGGCCCACTTAGCAAACGCAGTCCCTTGCCCAAAACAAACAATGATACTGGCAACCCCTGCGATCACAAGTCCCCAACCCACATCAATGACTGCGTAGTTGTCTCTTGACTTTCCCCAGAACCACATAAGAGCCATAAAAAGAAATGTAAATATAACGGCCGCTAAATAAGAAAATAATAAATTTTCCAAAACTGACATTCTCTCCCAATTTCTAGGTTTAGACAGAGTTCAATGTGATTTAAAATCCTCGTAAAGTTTTTTATAGAGAATTTTTTCCAAAAACTTGGGAGAGAAAAATCGCATCCATTCCAAAAATTTCCCGGACAGATTGAAAGTCACAAGCCTTGCTTCTTTGTTCTGGGCAACAGACATCAAAACATGAGCTACTTCACTCGCCGTCTTACGTTTTCCTTTGGCTGGTGCTTCAGATAAGATCTCACCACTGGCATCAAGGCCTGAAGTGCGAAGGGCTGTGTCTGTATAAGGAACACAAACAAGTGAGACACCCAAACCCGATTCCAAAGTTTCAATCCGAAGGGATTCAAGTGCCGCATGTAAAGCTGACTTAGAAGCAGAATACGCAGCTCGTCCTGGCACTCCATACAAAGCCGAAACAGTGGAGGTAGTCACAATATTTCCTTTTGTAAGGAGTAAAAGAGGAAGAAGTCCTCTTACCAACTGGATGGGCCCAAAGAAGTTAGTAGCAAAGGTCTTACGATACACATCCATCGAAAGAGAATCAAATCTACCGTGAGCAGTAATGCCTGCGTTATTAAACAATACATCAATTTTTGTAACTTTTTTTTGGATCCACTCGATAGCATCCATAACGGAGGTAGGATCTGAAAGATCACAAGTTACACGGTGAATGATAGTCCTCTCATGTTTGTTTTTGGGTTCTTCGATTTCTGCGGCTCTCCTTGCTAAAAGAACAAGCTCACAAGGAAAAATTGCCAGTTCTTCATACAATGCTTTTCCAATTCCACTCGAAGCTCCGGTGATCACTACCACCCTATCGTTCCAAAAATCTTTTTTCATATCGTCCCTTTCCTCTGATTCCCACTCGACAAAGGATAAGGAGGCCCGAGGATCTGACGAGTGAATTTTGATTCTAAAACGTTAGAGGAAATATGTTAAATCAAGTATGGGAAATTCAAGGATCATTTGGTATCGAAAACCTAAAACAAACGACAAGAGATCTTTCCGAATCACTTGATCCCAAAGAAGTTCTTGTTCGCCTAACAGCGACATCACTCAATTATCGAGATTATTTAATGGTGATAGGGACTTATAATCCTAGACAAAAACTCCCTCTCATTCCTTGTTCCGATGGTGCCGGTGTGGTGGAAGCCGTAGGAAAAGATGTGACTCTTTGGAAAAAAGGAGACCGAGTCCTTCCCATCTTTGCCCAGAAATGGTTGGATGGGGCACCCGATATGGATAGCCTTCGTTCCACCCTTGGTGGGCCACATGACGGATGTTTAGCGAACTATGGAAAATTCGCTGAGGATGGCCTTGTGGCTACCCCAAATCACCTAACAGATGCAGAAGCAGCAACCCTTGGTTGTGCTGGCCTTACCGCTTATAATGCTGTTGTGAACTTTGGTGGAATTGGGCCTGGTGCCGATGTACTTTGCCTTGGGACTGGCGGTGTTTCTTTATTTGCCTTACAATTTGCAAAAATGATGGGAGCCCGAGTGATCATCACTTCCTCCAGTGATGAAAAACTGGCTCGTGCCAAAGCTCTCGGAGCTGATGAAACCATCAATTATTCCACAAAATCCAATTGGGAACGAGATGTTCGTAAACACACGAAGATGGCAGGGGCTGATCTTATCATCGAAGTGGGTGGTGCCGGCACTATGCAAAAATCCATGATGAGTGTAAAACCATACGGAACCATCGCACTCATAGGTGTCCTGGCCGGTGGGGAATCGAGTCTTTCCCTCTACCCCATCTTAATGCAAGGGGTCAAAGTCCAAGGTGTGATTGTTGGTAGCCGAACTGACTTCGAAAAAATGAACCATGCCATTGAAGAAAAGAAAATCACACCTATTGTGGACAAAGTGTTCGGTTGGGAGGAAGTTCCCGAAGCCTTACAGTATTTACAAACGGGAAAACATTTTGGGAAGGTAGTTGTGAGTTGGGGATAAGGGAGAACAAAAAAATCAAGGAATACAAAATCGCGGATTGATTCACTTGGGCTTAGGTCTATTTTATAGATGGACCTAAGACTTTAAACCGCTTTCAATTTTAGTAATTCGCTCATAGCAGAAAACTCTAAATCGGAAGTACGATAGAGAAGGTCTTTCATTTCACCTAACAAGCTACTATCACTCTTTTTTCCCAAGGTATCAAACAAAGTAATGATTTTGGACCAGTGTGCCGCTATTTCGAGGAACTGCAAATGGGCATTCTTAAAGATAGGATCTTTTGTAAGTTCATAAGCTTCGCCCAAAAAATCCCGGTATAGGTTTCTAAATATAGCACCACCCGTTCCTGCTTTTTCCATCATCATGGCAGTGGTTCCAAAATCCCTTTGGACATCTTTCGAAGTCTGAAACCATTTCTCCAAATTGGATGCTAGTTTCCCAATGCCTTTATAAGAGACATTGGTAATAGGAGGATTTAAGTAATCGCGAGCATTGTTTTTGGCAGCGATGGAAACCACTTTTTTTAAGTCTGGTGACTTCTTTGCAGAACTAATCGTATAAAAAAGATTTTTTGAAGCCATTGGTCCTTTTTCACTTCTGGCAAGTTCCAAACTTTTTAAAGAAGTATGTACCTTTGTACCTTGTTGTTTAGTATCAATCAAATAGGCATTTGTTTCATCGTATCCATACAGTGCCGCGTAATGGCCAGCAAAATGAAATGGTTTTGAAAAGTATTCCAAATGAAAACAATCCAACTTCAAACCAACGGGCGTTTTCGAATCAATCAGATCCCGAACAGATGACCAAGCCTTCAACTGAGAAGAAGTTTCCTGAATTTCTAATTTTAGACCTAAGTTTTTAGTTATGTTTACCGTTAGCTGATCAGGTTTAATCCTTCCACCGATAAAAGGGAAGTCCATTGACTTCATATTCCAAAATATAAACCCAAGACCTTCTCCAATCCCAAATAACATTGGCTCTGATAATTCTATTCCTATATGTTTTAAAAGAGTTCCTGTAGTTGTGGTTTCGCAATGAACTCCGAGAAAAGGAGAAATGTGATTTAAAATCATTTTAAAAAATCTACCAACGTTCTAATGGGTTTGCATAGGCAACCAGGATATTCCCATTGATTTTATTTTCAAATTTTTGAAAAGTAAGAAGTGCCTTATCTCCTAGGTCCGCATATTTAAAAGTTGTACACAAACCTTTTGGTTTTGCTACGGTTCCTTTTTTATAAATCGCCAAAAAAATCTTAAATTCACTTTCAATGGATTTACATTCCTTTTCCAATTCCTCATTTAAAACAAGTAATTCGGAAAGATCATAAGAGTTAAATTCGTATTCAGGAATCCAATCATAAAGCAAACTGTTCGTAAGACCAAAATTTCGATTCATTTTCTAACTAAACTTCAACCAAGCCCTACATCCAAAGCCATCATCAAAACAAACCCAAACATTGCACCGAGTGTGGACATTTCCGTTTCTTTTCCTGTATGAGATTCAGGAATTAACTCCTCAACAACAACAAAAATCATGGCTCCTGCTGCAAACGATAGAGCAAATGGCAAGAGGCTTTCCACATAAAACACGAGGGCGGCACCGATCAAACCACCAATCGGTTCCACAAACCCAGAAAGTTGTCCATACCAAAAACTCTTTCGCGCCGAAAGCCCTTCTCGCAACAGAGGGATGGAAACAGCAGCACCTTCAGGAATGTTCTGGATTCCAATTCCAAAAGCTACCACAGCTGCCGCCATAAGAGCCTCATAAGTAAATCCATCACCTAGCGCCCCAAAGGCGACCCCAACAGCCAAACCTTCGGGGATATTATGAAGAGTGATGGCAAGGACAAGTAACAAACTCCTTTGAAAAGAGGACTTACCACCTTCCAATCGATTTTCTTCCAATCCTACATGGAGGTGAGGAAGAAGTTTATGAAATAGATAAAGAGTAAGTCCCCCAGATAAAAATCCTAAACTCGAATGAAGCCATGCAGGGTTTCCGACTTTTTCTGAAAGTTCAATCGAAGGTAAGAGTAAAGACCAAAAACTGGCAGCGATCATGATCCCAGAAGCAAATCCAAGCATTGCATTAAAAACGGGTCTTGGAACTGTCCTAAAGAAAAAAACAAAACCAGCTCCAAAGGCGGTACAAAACCAAGTAAACCCCGTAGCAAGAAGAGCTAAAGCCACAGGGTGCCAATTGATAAAAGAATCTAACATCTATTTGGCTGGCATCATTCCCACAAAGAGAGAACTCATCTCTTTGGCACGCCAAAGTCCATCCACGTCTTTTTCTACGGAGACAGGACGAAAACTAGAAGCTCCACGCGTGGCCACAAAAAGTTTAATTTTACCAGTGGATTCATCTCCCGAATATGGGTTCGTATATGTTTCAACAGTCAGTGGTAAACTTGCCGTATATCCATTCGAAGGTTCTGCTCCTTTCCAATAACCATTGGGTAACATTTTGTATTTGTCTAATTGACCAAGTAAATACTGATCCCCCGCACCTAAGTCCACTCCATCCACTGCTGTTTGTTTGGTAGACTTTTGTCTGTTTTTAGAAAGCACTGATAGAATGATTGCCTTTCTACCCAAATCTTGATTTTTCCCGTAAAGTGAAATCGCAAGCACAAGCATTGCCACTCCTCCTTCTGGTGAGGTCGCGACAGAAGAATGTAAGAACTTGAATTCTTCAACTGAAGTAGGTTCAGAAGAAAAACTAACCGGATTTCGCGACGTTAGGTTTTGCGCAAAGGCCTGGTCTGTGAGAAAGATTAAAAGAAACACGAAGATGGTGGCTTTTTTCATAATCTAAAAATGTAGGGAAATTTCCCATATGAATCAATTTATTTTCGCTTGGCTTCTCAAAAAAAAAGAATCAAAATACTACAATTATCCATTCATTAAGAAAAAATAAATTAACAAATGTTTCATGGTTAAAGATGAGAAATAGAATATCCCTGTGATTGAGTTGCAAGTCTTTTAGAGAAAAACCTCCGATTGGGGAGCAAAAAAAACTTTACGAATGCCTTTTGTTAAAGAAAGGTTTTCCTATGAAAAAAATTTCCTTAATTCTATTTTTTCTAATCCCCTTCCTCATCACCGCACAAACAGTAAAGGATGCGAAAGAATTCCAAGCACTCTCGAAAAAAATGTGTGCCAAAACTTCTGAGTGTATGAAAGAAAAATTAAAAGACCTTCCTGCCGAACAAAGGAAGATGATTGAGTCTCAGTTTGTGAATGGAAATGTCTGCGAAGCACGCTACAAAAACTATGTAGTGGATGGCCAAAAACCGGCAAATGGCAAACCTACCAAAAAACTCACCAAAGAAGATTTAGAAGACATGAAAAAATGTGCCAAAGATATGGCAGCATTCTCTTGCGCAGACTTAGAAGATGGAAAAGTTCCTGAGTCTTGCGAAAAATTCCAAGAAGAAGATTAAATTTCCCTAAACTTCCATCCAATACGGGCTAATTTCACCTAGCCCGTGTTTACCGGATAGTTTCAATAACAACCGGTCCATTCCAATGGATATCCCCGCACATTCCGGAAATCCATTTTCCAAAGAGGAAAGGAAATCTTCATCCATAGGGAAAACTTCTTTTCCTAATTTTGTCCGTAAGCCCTGTTCTTCCAAGAATCGTTTCCTTTGTTCTTTCACATCACTCAGTTCAAAAAATGCATTGGCAAGTTCTAATCCATCCCAATAGATTTCAAATCGTTTGGCGACACCATCGACAACTCGAGCCAATGCCGCACATTCCGGTGGATAATCGTATAAAAAAACAATTCCATCACCTAACTTTGGCTCTACCAAATTCAAAAAAACCAAAAAGAAAAGATCCTCATACTGCCAAGTTTCAAGTTCTTGCCCAGAAGAAGTCGATAGTTTTTGATTCCTTATCGTTTGGATCAAATCCTCTCTGGAAAAACCATGTCCGACATTTTCTAAAAAAACCTCCGTCACGGATAGATGACAAATCCAATTCGGTGTAGTTGATTTTTGTTGTTGTTCCTTTGTTCCAAAGGTATGAATCAATTCTCGTAAAAAAGTTTCTATATACTGACGGAGTGCCAAGTCATCAATTCCTTTTGCATATAATTCCAACATCAAAAATTCTTTGGAATGAAACTCACTTCCCATTTCACCCGACCGGAATGTATGAGCCAGCTCAAAGATCCTTGTCAAACCGTTTGCCATCATCTGTTTCAAACTGTATTCAGGAGACGTGATGAGATATCCCTTCTCCTGGCCACTGGGAGAACGCACTTCATAAGGATCCAAATACGGTTCCATCCCGACAATGGGTTTGAAAGTGGGAGTGTCCACTTCCAAAAATCCATCTCTCCATAAAATCTCTCGAACCTTTCGGAAAACTTGAGAACGAAAAATGAGTGTATCTTTTGGGAGTGAATGCATACCATTACCTCCAATGGCAAAAAAAACAAAATATCTGACGGTGCGTGAAGTTCAGAATGCGTATGAAATTGTCATTTTGTCTAAGAAAGTTCACAACGAACTGGAAGAAGAATTGGATTCTATCATGCATATGTTATTTTTCCAAACAAGGTCGCATATCCAAATGGATCTTTCCACTCTTCCTTATTTGCCCCTTTCACTCCTCACAAAACTTTTAAACATGGCCCGCGACCTTCGTTTGAAAAAACGAGTTCTGGTTCTTGTAGGACTCCCCATTTCTAGTTATATGTATTTAAAACGATTTGATCTCATCCGGCTTGTTTTCCCGAGCGAGTCCATTCTTAGGGAATCTCATCGGCAGCCCAGGGGATAATTTCCAGATTCACACCCATCTCACCTAACAAAAGCATAGTTCTTTTGTCGAGAACCACCCCTTTTGTAAATTCTGATGCAAACTCTACGGAAGCATAGATGGTAGATTCGTAAATTTCTGTGAACTCTTTTAGGTTTTTACGAACTGGCGCTAAGGTTTTCAAAAGATCCCATATATGATCGAGTAACGGAAACTCCGGCCCAAGCTTCGAATTCAGCTGCCAATGACTTGGAATTGTCATATTTTCGATGTCTTTTGCATCCGCACCGTGGTAATAATCCGGTTGGATGCCCAATTTTTCAGTTACTTCCAAAGGCCTAAGCCTTGCCCCACTGATGGCGAACATCGCCCACGATTTTGCTTCCCTTTGTGTTCCCGATTCCATTTTTTACTTTTTTTTTCTACTACAAGAACCAAATTGAGAAAGAACTCAAGGGAAAAACATGAAAAATATTTTGGTAATTGAGGACGATCCGGACATCGGGAACCTAATCCGGAAATCTCTCGATTCTGCTCACTACACAACCTCCGTTTTTGAAAATGGCGAAGACGGATTGAAATTTTACAAATCCAATCATCCTGATTTAGTGATTCTGGATCTCTCTCTACCGGACATTGATGGTATGGAAATTTGCCGTAGCATCCGAAAAGCCGACGAAAGTACACCGATTTTTATCCTTTCTGCAAGGACTGAGGAAATTGATCGCATCATGGGACTTGAGTTAGGTGCTGATGATTATATCACAAAACCGTTTTCGGTTCGGGAACTCAAAACTCGTGTGGACGTATTCTTTCGTAGATGGGACAAAAAAATTGGGATCAAACCAAATGTGGGCCAAGCTGGAGAAATCATCCGTGGTGCTCTCAAAATTGATTCTATCCGTAGACGTGTCACTCTGAACGAAAACATCATCAATATTTCCAGAAAAGAATTCGACATTTTACAGCTGCTAGCCGGTTCACCTGGTAAAGTTTTTTCTCGTGAAATGATTTTGGAATCAGTTTGGGGAGTGGAATGGGATGGATTTGAAAGAATGATCGACAGCCATATCAAACGAATTCGTTCCAAACTGGAAAAAAATTCCGCACAACCAGAATGGATCGAAACCATTTGGGGAATCGGATATAGATTCACTGACAACTTTGAAAATATTGTAGTCCCCGAATAAAAACCACAATGGAAGAAGTCAAAAAAGACAAATCCCTCATCGACGAAATTAAGTTGTATGAAAAAAAAGCCAAGGAAATCGAACAAAAAGCTAAGGAGAAGTATATGGAACAAGTAAGCGACATCAAACAAAAGTTAGGTAAAGCAAGTGAAGAGGCTTCTATCAAGGCAAAAGAAGTGATTGATACCGTGGGAAGTTACGTAAAAGAACATCCGCAAAAAGCAGCTGTGATTGGCTTTGGTGTAGGACTTGGTCTTGGGCTTGCACTTGGCCTGATTTTTAAGAAGAAATAATTGGACGAGAAACAAAACAAACAACGTAAAAAAGGCGGGATCAAAGCCGCCTTCGAAGACTTAGTCGTAAAACTCATTTCTTATGTAGAAGTGATGACAATCTACATTCAGAAGAACCTCCAAATTTATATTAAAAATCTGGTCCTTTCTTCTGTTTGGGTCTTCACATCCATTTTTCTTATCTTCTTAGGTCTTGTGTACATTTCGTACGGAGTATACTTAAGTTTCCAAAAATTTTTGTCAGCCGGAGATCCCATCCTTGCCAGTTTTGGTACGGGATTTGGATTTTTAATTTTCGCTATTTTATTTTTATCACTGGTTCTTCGAAAGAAATAATCTATGAGTTTTAATCCGCTAACTGACCATGAAAGATATTTAGATAAAGATCCGAAGGATATGAATCTAACAGAACTTCGGATGTTACTCAAAATCAAACGAATGGACTTACAATTCGGATGGAATGAATTTGAAGGCAAAATCAAATTTTGGCAACGAGTGGTTCGGTCTGTTCGTGAATCGGGAATGGTGGACCAAGTCAAAGAAGGAATCCAATCTTACCTTCAAAATAAATCTCCAAAAGAATAAGGGTTTTCCCCTTATTAGCCGATCCTTGTAAAACAGATAAGGATTCCTCATGGCTTCAGATGAAATTTTAGTATTTACCACAATTGGTGACCGTGATATGGCCGAAGAACATATCTCCGAAATGTTAGAACAAGGAATCATTGTCTCAGGAACTATCTTCCCGGAAGTGGAACTTGTTTATTTATGGGAAGGAAAGATCACTGTTGATACAGAAAACAAAATTCTACTCAAAGCAAAAGCTGAGAAGTATGATGCTATCGAAGAATTTATCATGAAACGCCACCCTTACATTGCTCCAGAGATCATTCGAATGGATGTGAGTTTTGGTTCTCCCGCCTACAAGGCGTTTGTGGCTGATAAGATTAAGAAGAATAGTTAGAAGAGAAAAATCTTAGTTTTAAATAAAAATTGAGATGCCGGAAAAAGAACCTTCCCCCATTCACGGTATTTTCAAAATGGCTAAATCTGGTAAAATGCGAACATAACCAATGAAATTGAACTTTGATTGCGTAGAGGATGATCCAAAATTTGTCCAAGAACTCCTCTCCGTCCTCTCCCCAATCACTTCCAATATTCGCATTTTTAACACAGCAGAAGACTGTTTGTCCAACCTTTCCGATGACACATCTCTTTACTTTTTTGATATCCGACTTCCTGGAATTGATGGTATACAGCTTATAAGGATAGTCCGAGAGAAATTTAGAGATCCTCGTATCGTTGTACTGTCGGCAATGGATTCAGATGAAATACTATTCCAAGCGTTGAAGGCAGGTGCCATCGGTTATATCCTAAAATCAGATTTACGGAAACTGCCGGAAATGATCACCGACTTAATGGATGGAGGTGCCGTGATCACTCCAACGCTAGCCTTACGTGTTTTAAAGAATTTTCAAGAACCAAAACTGAATACAAAACATGGGTTTGAAGAACTAACTTCTCGTGAGAAAGAAATACTCCAAGAACTCGTTTCAGGACAATCTTTAAAAGAAGTTGCAGAAGAACTAGACATCTCCTTGCACACTGTATCCACACATACAAAGAACATTTATAAAAAGTTACAAGTGAACAATCGGATACAATTGTTGAAACGCGCATCGGATCTAGGATTATACTAGTTTAGCCAGTATAATCCTACACTGTTTTAGGTATGGACTTTGTTTCTTATCTGGCTTACTTTATTCAGTATGACAAATTGGATAGAGATACCTTATTTCGCACCCCATTTTCGAACTCGTATACAACTATCAAAGAAAGAATTCAGTGAAGTAATATTGCTATGCTTCCGTTGCATAGAACTCAACATCGTCAGTTGGACAGAAGGCCTACTAGCTCTTGATCAAGAATTGTATCTTCCCGAAAAAGAGAACAGTTGTTTCAGCAATTTCTTTAAATTATTGAGCAAAGACCAAGTTTCTCCTGAAATTTTAACTTCAATTGAAAACAAAATAAATGATCCTCTTGTGAAAGCTTATACCTTAGTAGAGTTATGTTCTGTCTACATGACATATAAAAATATTGAGGACGGAGAAGAAGTTTCCAAACTACTCTTATCTTTATATTTCATCATCGATCCAGAAAATCCTAAATTCAACGAATTCCTTTTTTTACTGCTAGAAAGAATTTCAGCAAAACATAAATATTCGGTCCATCATTACTGGAAGGTAAAAAAAATGAAAGGAGACAACTCTATAAAACTTACAGTAAAAGATATCGAAGAAGGTTTATTATCTGATCTTTTAGAACATAAAAAAATCATCGAATCTAGTTGGATCCCCGAAGGAATTCCTTCGCCAAACGATATGATTCGACTTTGGGAAGAATTTGGATCAGCAAGTAAGAAAGGAAGCCTATCTCAGGTTGAGCTTGATGAAATGTTTGAGCAATGAGGGCGTCTTCAATAAACCAAAAAGATAATCTCTTTTTATGAAAAGATAGAATTCCATCTATCGAACAAGTTACCTTTCCCATTGAGACAATTATTTTCAAATATTATCAATTTAAGACTTGTTGTTTAATAATAGTAGTTGGGCACAGCGATTGCATTTCGAAAGTAACAAGTTCTCATTTTATAGCTCGCCGCCTGTAATTTCGAACAATTATCACTTACTGCATTAGCAGTATCTTTCTTTGTACTTTCAAATTGAGAAGTTAGATAATCGGAACAGGAAATACCGTCAGTGCTTACACTAGCCACTGTACTTTAATATTGCACAGATTGAAAGTATTTGCATTTACCAGCAAGACATTTTCCATGTACTGAATTTCTTGGCATATTGCAGCCCGTTAAGTTTACAATTGCAAAACATTCTTACCAAAAAGAACCGTAACGATACCATATTTCAGGTATAGACAAATAAAATCTATTTAGTAGACTTTAGACCTAAATTTATTTCAAAGATTGGACCAAAGGAAGATGTTTATGAAAAAAAGAGATGCATCCGTGAAAAATATGAATTTTAAAATGAGACCTATTATGGCGATGAGAGTGCTCATTGTCTTAATACCTCTTTTGAGCATATTAGCGAACTGTCGCAGTATAAATTCATATCTCCTTGAGACAGATCATATCAAAACAATTGAACTTTCTAACACTGACCGTCAATTGACTATTTATAAAAAGAAACTTTTTTATTCAAATGACTGGATCGATTCAGATAAAACAGAAGGAGCTCTTCTGTCAAAGGAACAACAGGCAGCATTTAATCAAAAAATCAATGAATTAAAGTTAAACAAAGATCAAAAGGAAGAATTGGAAAGAAGAATGAACCGGGTATTCGGAACAGGCTTTTCTCACGCTTGTATGGAGTCTCCGGGACCTGCAACAATAACAAAAGACTCATCCCTGACCCTAGACGCATTGCAAAAAATAGATTTTGGTACTATCCAGACAGAAGAAAACAAGAAGCTAGCCTTAACTTACCACGAAAGTTTAGCAACTCTTTACACTGTTTCAGAAATCATACAATTTGGACAAAACGCACTCTATAGACTATGCGAAGGTAGGGGGAATGGCGATTTCACAACCAATGATTATAGAAACAACTTTATATTTATTCTGAAAAGTATGACAGAACTTATGAGAGAGGCAAAGAAAAAATAAAGTTATTCGAACTGGAGATAAAAAAGACGTATGTTAATTTCGCTTGAAAGCAAACCACTTCAACTAATGCCAGAGCCAGGAGAACTGTTGGTTTGCCCTAGACGTAATTCAGAATAAATCACAAATTTTCAGTCATTACCGTGAATGCGGTATAGACAAGTAAGTCAAAAGAGATATAAACTTTCTGAAGCTTAATGATCAATATTTTCTTTGGAGATAATCATGATAATAAATTTCTTAGGTCTTTCAAACAAATCAAGAAATCGAATTTTCAATGCTGCTCACATAGTTATCATTATTTTTTTTGCCACTTGCACGACTACTCCCTATACAATCAGAACCGTAGAATCAACTACGAAAGAAGGTCTTACAGGAATGAATGAAAATCAGCATTTTGTAACGCTTTCTGTAGTTGTCTTGGGAGATTCTTGGTTTGATTACCCTTGGTATTTCGAAAAGAATACTGCACACCAACTCTCTGAAGGAAAAAATTTCAAGATTCCAATAGAAATAGCAGGCCGTAAAACCGAAGCAAATGTTGAATACCATGTTACAAATCTGGCAATAAATGGACAGACCCTTGCTCAACTTCTTGATCAAGACGAATGGTTTGAACCGATTGTGCAAGAAGACCCTTATTTTGTAATCTTAAGTGCAGGAGGAAATGACTTTTTAGATGAAGGATCAATTAGAAATATTATAAAACCCACACTTATTGGGTCCTTAGATTGCAGAGATTCGAAAAAAAAACCTCAGTGCTACATTGATGACACAGCACTTAAAGGGCGTATTATGGAACTACGAAATAAGATCGAAGTATTTGCAAAAGCATTACCTATAATTACTTTCAACGCGAAAAGACATTCGCAAGCTAAAAACCTTTCATTTCAGCCCAAAACGATACCTCTTGTTCTACATGGCTATGATTACATAATCGAAAGGGATAAGATTGAATGCTATTTTCTTCAGTCGCTCTTTCGCAAATGCGAATGGGTGAGGCCTATTCTTAGTGATAAAAAAATCAGCATTAACGATCAACGAGAGATTACCAAATATCTGATCGATAATTACAACTCGATGCTTGAGAGCGTTGCAGAGAAGGACGAAAATATCATTTACGTAAATAATCGTGGAATCGTTGGATCAGAAAAAAAAGATTGGGCGGATGAGATTCATCCTAACTCTGAAGGATTTCGACGGGTCGCAGAAAACTTTCACAAAGTGATAATGGAGAAACTACATAAGAAGCAGAGACTTTGAGATCTTTTGAAAGAGAGAAAAGAGCAATGAAAAAAATCACGCTAAAAATATTATTTGTTAATATAATTATTTCTTTTAGCAATTGTGCATCATTAAGAATAAATTACTCGGCAATACCATCTCATCCTTACGGATTCCCAATTAAATCAATCCTCAGCCAATCCGGAAAGGAGCTGATTGTAATGAAGCAGGACAACATTGATGTTTATGATCTTGTAAAAAACATACTTAAATTTAGAATCCATCAGTATGAAGGATTACCATTAAAGAGAAATCTACAATTGGTATACGGCCACAAAATCCATCGAGTTTCCTGGAGAATGAATGAAACTGAGTTGGTTCAGTATCAATTTGCCGATATTGCTGAAAAGGGGGGATCTCTATACGTATCAGGGACCTGCCCAGGCGACAATTACACCACAACTCCGAATCGTGCTGAACAAACTGACAATATTAGAATTTATGATTTAGAGTCAGGAAAGCCTGTGAAAGAGATTGCAATTCCATCTCATAAAGGTTTTGCTCCTCTCCCAATATTGGCAAAAAAAGAGCTAATTGAAGAAAAAGTAATTACTGATGTCCCATCATATAGCTGCATAAATTTCTCAAACTCGGGGAAAGAATTGTTAGTCAGCCAGCGATCCCCAGGGGGAGAACAATTCTCAATATTTGATATTGATTCACTCCGCTTATCAGAGAATGAAGCTAACTATATTCCTTTAATCGAAGTAATGGGAAGAGAACGATTTAGAAGTTATAGAACAGAATTTGGTAAAGTTGCATCAGAAACCGACTTACATATTAGTTTCAAAGAATGTGTTAAATTTTTAGATACTCCTATCTCGAACATTATCTATGCGAATGAAGACGTTGTCCCAATTAGAAAACCATTAGTCCAACAGGATAAGAACGATTACTTTAATAGTAAACACCAATACCTATTCCTTTTAGACAGGAAAAGTAGAACAGAATTTCATATTGATTTAGGTGAAGATACGACTATTCGGGCTAAAGGCAGGAGCCTAACACATTTTACACCAGATCAAAAAAATATTATTATAGTGACCACAAAATTAAGTGGCACAGGTGAGGTCGCAAAGGAAATCCAGAAAATAAATTCGATCCCTAATCCGTTCTATAAAGACAATGCAGAAAGAATGTTCAAAAAGGCCAGAAAGCTTGCAGAATTGGATACATCCTACAAGGAAAATTCATTATTTGAATATAGAATAAATACTTCAAAAAGATCGTTCTATATTAATATAGATGATGTATCCACTACCATTCATACTCAATCATCGCCATCTGATAGATATCTGGACATCCTACCTGTCGATTCAGGCTTTATCGGATACAAGACTTTTCCTCAAACTAAAGGTTATACGAGCAATTTGTATTTAATCAACCCATCTAGTGGAAAAGAAAAACTGATTCATAAATTAGACGAAGAGATTATCAGGATGGTAAGTTCTCAAAATAAAATTTTCATTGTTACCTCCCTTGATAATGTATACAGAATCGATATACCGTCTCCTGAGATAAAGATAATATACAAAAAAACCAAAAACGATGCTATTATTCAAGACCATTATATTACGTTTCCCGACAATAATGAATTAGCCTTTACATTAGACTTCCCCGATCACAATATAGAGTTTTCATTGGAAAATCTCTCCTCTAAAAAGAAAGACAAAATCAAAACAAACGTGAAGAGTCTTCTTGCCGACCTTAATACAAAATCTCAAGAATGTTTTTTAAAGTATAATGGAAAAAACTATTCTAACAGAAATTCAGAATCGGAAAGTACAAGGGTAATGAATGGGACAAGTATAACTGCCTGCCGAGAATCTTCGGATTCAGAAAACATTTATATGACATTTAGCAGATTTTATATTTGTAAACTTAGCAAACTCGACTTTGGAATGGAAAAAATCCCCATGAACTGCTACACATTCCCTCAGGTCATTGAGAACATTACAGATGAACTGGCTATTGATCCCAAAGAGAAATTGTTAATTGCTCATTCTTATATAACGCAAACCTACTTTTTTTTAACCCTCAAAATATGGAGTATGCCGGCAAGATGGCCCTTTTCAATGAAGGCAAGGATTGGGTTTATTTTACAAACGATGGTTATCTTGCGGGCACCAGTAGAGCAATACCAGAGTTTTCCTGGAAGATTACGGACCCCATGCAGTCAAACCACAGGTTCAGTCCCAACGTTTATTCCTTTGATCAGTTTGATTTAAAGTTTAATAGGCCAGATGTGATTTTACAAAAACTAATTGATGTAAACTTTAAGTTACAAACTAAGGAGAAAATTCAAAATAATATAAAGTATCTATTGAAATTTGCTGAAAAAAGAGCAAAGCTTAATGGGCTTCCCGCAATAAATGCTGAAAGAAATACCTTAGATAAGGGTGTCCGAATTTCGGTAGAGATAAGAAAGCAAATGAATCAGATCTTAGAAATAAATATCAAGCAAACAAATAAAGATAAAAAAATTATTGGTTATAAAATCTTTATCAACGGAGTCCCAATTTACGGTAATTATATTAAAAAGACTTATCCGAACTCTGAAGATCAAATTAACACTTCTGAGTTCGAAATCGTCGAATCTGTAACACTTTCCCCAGGACAAAATAAAATAGAAACTTCCGCCTTCACTGAAGATGGTATAGAATCTCCTAGAGAATCTATATCCATTACATACACTCCACCTACTCATCGTAAACCAAATCTCTATTTTGTGGGAATAGGAATAGATGACTACAATGTATCTTCTACAGGCGGACTCGATGCCCTTACTTATGCAGTAAAAGACTCGAAAGAACTTGCCACGGCCTTTGCCTCTGTCGGGAAAAAATCCTTTGGAAAAGTATATACAAAACTTCTCACGGATAAAGAAGTGTCTCAGGAAAGCATCCAAACCTTACGCGAATTCCTCTCACATTCTCAAGTTGATGATCATGTTATCTTGTTTCTCTCCGGACACGGTATCCGTAAAGACACTAAGGTTCAAGATTTACTCATTGCTTTCGGTGACAAAATTCCAGAACACTACAAACTAAGAGATAAAAGTGATATTGACGATGTATATTATTATATGACTTCTAACTCCCATGTAGACCGACCCTGGGAAAAAGCAATTCCGCTTGATTCCATTCGCAACTTGGTAAACGGGATTCCTTCCAGACAAAAGATCATGTTTGTGGATACTTGCCAATCTGGCGAAAAATTAGATTTAGACGAGCAGGCCATTGTCAGTTTAAGTAGAAATGTTGAGATCAGAAAAACTCGAGGAAAAAAAGCCCAAACTAGAGGAATCAAATTGGTTACCATTGGTAATTCACTAGAAAACCAAGAAAATATGGAGCAGCACATTTTCCAGTCCGCTGTGAAAGCAAATGCGCAAAAGGAAATGTCTGAGTTATTCCCAGAGCTCCGTCGAGGAACAGGAACCATTGAAATTTCTGCGGCTACGGGAGTTCAATCAGCCTTGGAGTCAAGTGAATGGAAGAACGGTGCCTTCACTTATGTGATTAAAGAAGCAATCCTCAAAGGGAAGGCAAAAGATAAAAATGGAAATATAACAGCTCAATCTCTACGAAGTTATGTATTAGATGAAGTAGAACGCCTAACAGACGGACAACAAACTCCTATGGTGACGCGGGACATCGCAGGGCGGGACTTCGTTATCTTCGGAAAGTAAACGAGCTCCCTTTATGAAAAACATTAGGAAATTTATTATTCTAATCATTTTTGGATCCTTCCCTTCCTATTGTGCTTTACAGGATCGGAATGAAACCACCGGACAGGAGTATTCGGTTTCGGGTGACTCAAATTTCATTCAAAGTTTTAGGGTAATGATCTTACCACCGACAAAACCAGAAAGGAGAGGAAAAAACGGCATTCTTACCGCCGAATCTAGATACGATGGTTTTGTAGCAGAGCTAAAATCCGCTTTAATTAGCTCGGGTAAAGTGACCGTTATTGATCGGGAAAAGACAGACCGAGCTTTAGAGGAAATTGCATTTGCAAAAACAGGTCTTGTTGACAGTAGCACTGCTCCAAAAATTGGAAGAATCACGGGAGCAGAAAAGATGGTATCCCCTATTTTTCACAATCAGATTTTCTCAATCAGTTTGACGGATATAGAAACAACAAAAGTAGAATTCAGCAAATCAATTCCTTTAGATCAATATAAATTTTTGATTCAGGATTTTACAAAGTTTCTTGAACATAAATTATTACTAACTAATATGAGTAAACTATCGAATCCAAATCCTGTGATTCGAGCCAGTCTAAAATCCTCAAAAAAGTCCTACAAAAACAACGATCCAATCCATTTCGAAATCTCAGTTTCCGAGGATACTTTCGTATATCTACTGCTAATTCAAAATGATGGTGAAATCTTCACCCTGTTCCCAAACGAAGATCAGCCGAATAATTATTTAAAGGGGGGGGAATCCATAGTGATTCCAAATCTGAAGGCCGGCTTCGTTCTAACTGCAGGAGAACCTTTCGGCGTCGATGTAGTGAAGTTGATTGCATCGAAAGAAAAAATGAATCTCTTTTTAGCAAAACGAGTCGAGGGATCTCCTTTTGGGCAGATCACTGAAAGTGGTGACCGTATAACACGGGGAATCAAAAAATTCACGACTGGGGTAAAAACCTCTGATTGGAGTAGTGCAGAAATTTCAATCGAAACTGGCCCATAATAACAAATAAGACCTGCTGTTAACGCTATGCCTTATTCATGGGCAATACGTACCAAGTGACATATCTGCCTTAAAATTTTCCGAATAAATATCAATAATTTATAGATATTTCTTTCCAACTCACAACTGTTTTAGCAAAATCGTCATTTAAAGAGATCTTTTCTGATGCGAAGATTTTATATTATCTGTTTCATTTATATATTTTATATATTTGGAGTTAGTGCTCAGACTATAGATTCACAAATATACAATAACCAGTTCAAAATCATGATCCGTCATGGTTTCTCTAGAACATGGCTCAAAAAACCATGGACTTTGCAAGATGCCAAGCCTTTTAACTCTGATACACTCAACGGTTTTCAAGTTGAAACCTTATCTAAGACTCTCATTTCAAAATTCTATATCGAAGAAGAAAAAACAGATGATTATACTATTCAAATTCAAATACAGCAGCAATTAATATCAAATTTCTATCAACCAGCTATTCAAATTAATCAAATTGGAGAAGGCTGGGAATTTTTTATATTCAATGAAAAAATTGCAGAGCAAAAGCGATATATACGGAAAAGGTCAACGAATATAATCTTACCTCTAAATAAAGCAATTACATTCGATGAAAAAATGATACTAGTAAACATTCATTTATACGGAGAAAAAACATCCCCCAATCTCGACATAAAATTAGGAGCTACCAATTTTGTCTTTGAGTATTCTAATCAGATTACACGCAACAATGACGCAATGATACCTTTTTCGTCAGGTATTTTTTTTGTTCTTGGGGTATATTTAATTATAATATTTTACCGTATTCGAAAATTCAAAACTGTGCTCTTTTTTGGGATTTTTCAAATTGCGTATTCAATCTTCTTTTTTACTCTAAGTGACTATGCACAAAATGAATTCATCTTCAAGGAAACTATTCCGAAGATCAGAATCATCATTTTGTATCTTTCATTCTTATCCATCATTTACTTTCACGACTATTATCTCATAAATAAACTATCTTGGATTACCAAATTCAATTCTGTTGTTGTATTTTTATCCTGTCTTCTCGTAATAATAGATTATGAAAAATTTCAAAACCTTGATCAAGTATTAGTGGTCTGGGAAACCCCACAATTATTTTTTTATTTTTATCTAATACTAAAAATAATTAAAAGTGATATAATAAAAAAAAAGAGAACCTATCAGAAATTCAACTTGCTGGATAAATTTCGCCTTGTAACACAGAATCGGGCCAGCACTTTATTTATACTTTTGTTAGCTCTAGCATTTTCAATTTATTTAGAAACTATTTTCGAATGGTATTTCAAAATACAAACCCCTATCGTACCGCTCACTTCCATTACTTACTCTATTTTCATGGCGAGTTTTATAATACGAAAATTAGAAAAAGCAAGCGTTCAAAATACTTTCCTCAAGGTAGCATTAATGCATGAAAAATTCAGCTACCAATTGGAAAAAGAAATATTTATTGAAAAAGAACGGCTGAAAACTTTTACAGATATTCATGATGAAACAAGTGCTGATTTGACTTTTTTAAGACTCAGAATAGAATCACTAACAGAAAAAGGAGATATGGATGACTCAAACGCTGAAACCTTAATCAAAGCAATAAAAAGAATTGCCGATGGAATCAGAGAGAAACTAAACTATTTTTACGATACAAAAGCACTTAAAGAAAATCTAATAGACGGATTACACTTACTACTTCTTCGAAAGTATGAGCCCAATGCAAAAACGACGCGAATCAACAAAATTTCATCGGCATATAACAGTCAGAATTTTGTCTTTCAGCACATAGAAACACTCAGCAAAATAATTAGGGAAATTGCAAACAATGATATTAAATATGGCATTGGAGTTTCTCATTGGAACTTGATTAGACAACCAGACAAAATCCAAATAGAAATTATTTCTCAAACCCGTTATCGAAATAATGAAATGCATATAGGCTTTGGGGAGGAAAATATCAGAACTGCCCTATTTGAAATTAATTTAAAGTTGGAAAACAAAAGTAGTGATGACCTTTTTCACTGGGTTTTGACAATCCCACACCAGAATTATCAGAGTTTAAATCCTCAATAAAAATTGTGTTGCCAAATGACTACATATCTTTTATTAGTCAAATGGCTACACAATGGATTTACGAAGAGATGTATTTCAGGCAATTGCAGATCCCACAAGGCGGGCCATCCTCCTCCTTGTGGCTACCCAGTCGATGACAGCAGGAGCCATTGCCTCGAAGTTTGACACCAAAAGGCCGACCGTTTCCAAACACTTACAGATCCTCACCGAATGTGAACTCTTAAAAAAAGAACCTAATGGTCGTGAAATTTATTACCACCTAAACCCAAACAAAATGAAAGAAATTGCAAACTTCATTGAACCCTTTCAAAAACTTTGGGATGATCGGTTTAATAAACTCGAAGCTGTAATGAAAACTTATAAGGCCAAAGGATAAAGACTTATGGAATTAAAAACAAAAATCCATGCCGAAGACGGGAAACAAGAGTTAACCATTGAGCGAGAATTTGACTTACCAGTTTCTTTAGTTTTCAAAGCACACACAGAACCAGAACTTATCGAACAGTGGATGGGAAATAAAGTTTTGAAATTGGAACCGAAAAATCATGGCAGTTGGATCTTTGAGACGAGAAATCCAGAAGGTATCGTTCTATTTCGTGCCAACGGAGTGTTTCTGAATATCATTGAAAATGAAAAATTCACAAGAACCTTTGAAATGGAGAACACCGGATTTGCGGTCCAACTTGAGTTCTTTGAATTTCAAAAGATATCAGAAAACCAATCAAAACTTAAAATGCATATCATTTATAAGTCGACAGAACAAAGAGATCAGATTTTAAAGATGCCTTTTCGTCAAGGGATCAATATGGCCCACAACAAACTCGAAGAAGTGTTACAGAACTAGGTTTGATTCAAATGTGACAATCTTATTATATTAACAAAGGCCAAAACTAATGTTAACAGTTTGCCTATCACAAATCAGGAAATAGGAATTATATTTTAATTTAGGAGAAATACAATGTCAGAAAAAACGAAGAAAATAGTTTATTGGTTTTTTACCCTTTGGTTGTCACTTGGGATGGTATCCACTGCAATTGTGCAACTGATGAAACTTCCTGAAGAAGTAGAAAAGATCAACCAATTGGGTTATCCTACTTATTTTCTTACCCTTCTTGGAATTTGGAAGTTACTCGGTGTAGTGGCGGTCCTCATACCTAAATTTGTATTATTAAAAGAATGGGCTTATGCTGGATTTTTCTTTGCAATGTCTGGAGCTGCCATTTCGCATATCGCTTGCGGTCATCCATTCGGCGAAATTTTTCCATCCGTTCTGCTATTGGCACTCACTGTAATTTCTTGGCACTTACGCCCGGCGAATAGAAGAGTTTAGACAAAAAAGTCGTTATCACCATTCATTTCCGAAAGGAAATCCTTTGTCCAATTTTGGTAAAAATGAAGTTGGACAAAGGAAAAATTAAATGGTCTTTGTATCTCTGAATCTAAAATCAAATTTCAATTATATATTTGAATGATTTTGTTTGTATTCCTTATACCAGTGATAACACCCGTAAAAGGCAATGAGGAGAAATACAATATATTCTAAAGTTACAAAAGGGATTTCTTTTAAGGAATAGATGGCAATACAAACTACATCGACAAACACCCACAAAAACCAGGATTCTAACTTTCTTTGAGCTAACAAAAAATTGGCGATGATACTTGCCACAGTGGTAAAGGCATCCCAGTATAAAAACACTGGTGGTTTCTCAAAAATTTTAGGTATCCAAAGAGGCAACCGACTGGTGATCTCACCAAGAACGTAGGTTCCCAAAATGATAGAAACTAGAAGTAAAATATTTTTAGTTTTTCCTAGTGACTGGATTTTTATATAAGCACCGGTTCTTTTTCTCCAAACCGACCAACCATAGATACTGGATCCAAAAAAATATATTTGTAACAACATATCCGAATACAATTGGATTTGAAAAAATAAAAAGAAAAAACAGATAGAGTTGAAAATCCCAAGAGGCCAAGTGAGGATATGATTTCTGGAAGCTAAATACACACAAACAAGCCCAGAACTGGTTCCAAGAAATTCGATTAGACTGAGAGGATAACCAAAGACAGAGAAAAGCGGAAACTCAATAGAAAAATAGAAAAAAATATCTGTCATCTGCAAAGGTTATTTTTAGTAACCATTTTCTTCAAATCCAAATAATCTAATTTGGCTTAACGTTCCTTCGGTTTTTGGAATATCGCTGCAATAAAATGGACCAATCGAGTTTGATTTTCGTAAGAGGCCGTGGCCTTGATAAGCACCAAGGTTTGGACTAAAAATGCAGTCTTCCAATGACTCACACAAACCATTTTCATTCCCTTTGGCATCTCCGATGATTTCCCTTGCATTCCTAAGATGGTATATCCCACAAACATTGGATCCAAGATAGTGGGAACCTCTAACTAAATTTTGGCAGTTTTCTTCCGAGTTAGCAGTTCCCCCCACTATATGTAAAAGTGGACGAGCCGGATCTGGACAAGCATGAGTATTTTTAAAATGAGTATCAGATGATTTTAATGACCAATCAAAAATACGACAATTGTTAGAACATAATCCCCTAGTGGAATCTGAAAAAACATTGGGTGGATCGTAATTTGTAAAAGAACGATAGACATTTTGAAACTTCAGATAACTTCCTAACTTTAAATAAGTAGGGACAAGGCCAAAATTATCATTGGGATTAACTTTATCATCTTCGAAGATAAACCCGACAAAACTATTATCATAAGGAGTAAAATCAAAAAAATTATAATCTGATTTTCCCGCCGGGTATCCAGTAGTTGTGAAACCAACATTTGTTCCACTGGAAATACTGCAGGTCTGTCCGCTAGAGAAATGCAAATTCCCTGTTAAGTAATGATTGTTAACTGAGGTAGTCTCCATTGCAAAATTCGAAACTCTAAAAATTCCGGTGTTCTCCATAACCAAACCAAAATCAGAACTAGACGAACTATTAAATCGAATCCCGGAATCCAAATTAAGAAAAATCTGATTAGAAGCCGTAAGGCCAGATAACTTTGCAGGTGAAGTTTCGTACGCAACGAAACCAGCAATAGTAGAGCTATTTGCCACTATCATATCTTTAAAAACAATGCCTCCGACATTAGAAGTGGTAGCATTGACAATTAACCCTTCATCTGTGGAAGAATATAGAACAGCGTCAACAAAACTATGATTCAAAACATGGCTATTGGTTCCCCCGGACTGAATCAGGATAACTCCACCATCTACATCACCAAACATCAAAGAAGAGAAAGTATTGTTCTGCAATGAAATCCCACCTGTCATTCCAGTAGAGTCTAAACTGACTGGATTCCCACTATTTTGGACTGAAACCTTGATGGATTGATACAATCCTTGTGAACCTTGAACTCCTAAAATGGTCCCACCAACCGCTGCAATCAAATTGGATACCCACATAAAGTGATTGGCCTCCGTGGTTGAAACAAGCGGGCTCAGCACTGAAGCAGATGCGAACTCACCTTCTAAAAACTGAAAATCCCCGCCAAACCTGAAGAAAGGTGCCGAATTTGCTAAGCTTAAACTTGTATTCGACTTATATAAGATGCCAGTGCGCGCTGAGGGAATATCTGCAGAACCTAAAGAAGCCGAAGATTGGTCTAACAAATAAAGAGTTCCTGGACTATTCAATGTTCCACCGGCAACAGGATAAGAGAGAATCGGATTTGTCCAAGTAGATGAAAAATTTGTTTTCCCTACAACTTGGTTGGTATGAAAGACAGAAACAGACAATGGACTAAATTTGTAACTTCCACTTTCTGAAACCACTAGATCACCAAGATATTTCCCAGATTTAATAGAGGTGGCGACAAAGACTAATCCTCCTCCAGTTTTTTCAAAACAAGTAAACTGCAAAGTACCAGTATTATCTTCTGCAAAATACCCATCACAAGAACTGGAGTTAAAAATTCCTCCAGATGCTTCTACCGACAACATAAGACCTGCGGGCAAACAAGCACTATATCCACCTAACTCAGATCCTGTGCAACTGGTGTTGGAAGCAGTAATAGCCGATGTCCCATCATTTTTTATATAATCTAATAACTGGGTGCGGCCTTCATAGAGAGGTTTCACAGGAGAAAGTTGCAAATCCACATTGATTCCGCAATGGGGAGATCTTAAGTTTGAAGCGATTTTAAAAAGTAATGTATCTAAAAAAACATTAGATTGTGTATCACAAACATTCCCAAATTTATTTGGAGCACACTGAATCACACCGAATAAAAAACAAAAGGCTGTTACTCGGATGAACCACCACATTCACCAAAAAAACAACGATTGGAAATAAATTGCAAAACCTTTTTGACTACTAAATTCTAAAGAAATCTTCCTTAAACCCCTTCTCCCCCAACCATTTACTTTGTAAAAGGTTGTACCCTACAATTTCAAAATCACGGGAGATCCACTTTTTGTATTTTTTTTTGGATCTGGAAAATGCATAAGGATCATGAAATGCCATTTCTTCTTTCATTACCGCATAGTCTTCGTTTGTTGGGACAGTGAAGTATAAATAATTACAATACTTTGCCATTTTCTCCAAAACACCAGGAATCATAGAATCTGGGAGGTATTGGATCACAGAGTTACAAATACCCAACTCTACAGGTTCTTTTTCTAATTTGGGTAACTTAAAAGTTTCTAAAGATTCATTATAAATATGGAATTTATCAGAACGTTTGACCCAATCTTTTTTCTTTAGGTCTTCATAGGCTTCTTTGGACGCATCGACGGCATAGACTTTTACAGGAGAAAAAGTTTTTACCATCTCACGAAGTAAAATGGCTTTTCCAAATCCGAAGTCAGCAATTTTATACACCGGGATCTCCATCAATTGAAAGAGTGCTTTTAAATATTCGGCATGTTGTTTTGCATTATAAGATCCATCTACGTCTAAGCCGTTGCCGTAAATATCGGTCCAATACACATCATCGAACTTCTTGCCGTTTTTACCAAAACCAAAGTTCTTTTTGTTTAGGAAACCTTTCACTAAAATTGAACCCCTAAACTTTGTAATTCTTTAATCATTTCTTTGATGTATTTTGGTTCTTTAGTTAGTTGTTCAACTTCTTTTTCATAAGCTAAAGTCACCATGACATTATCCTTTTTCACTCGAGTTAAATAAGCCGTCAGAGTTTCTTTGGTGATCTTTTTTTCTGGGAAATCTGCCATTAGAGGATGAGAAAAGAATCTTTGTCGGATCGAATCTTCTAATTCTCTAATTTTTGATTTGATGATTCCCACAAATCGTTTGATCGAAGTGTCATGAAAAGATACATCAGTTTGTTGGTTTGGCAACAATTCATCAACTTGCATTTTGATTTCTAAAATTTCCGCGATATTCATATTGTCTCTCGCACCAGAAAGTTTTGTCATCAGTTTTGATTTACGTTCTCGTAAAATTGAGTCCTGTTCTTTGTCTGGATGGATGAGTTTGGCTAAATTTTTAAATAAGGTATTGATATCCGTACTTAAAAGACGTTCCGATTCTAGGATCTTTTTTTCTTTTTCCATTTGTGCTTTGGATTTTTTGCTACTAGACTTGGACCGAGAACCTTTAAAGTAATCAGATCTATATTCTTCATATTTTTCTCGGAACTCTCTATACTTTTCTTCGTGCGAAGATCTTTCTTCCTCAGAATCAAACTGAGTGCGGTTCAAATCGTCTAAATCAATTTCGAATCCAAACTTTTGTTTGATTTTGGATTCCATTTGGATTTTAGACCTAAGTCGATCCATCCGTTCCAATTTGGTTTCCAACTGATCTCGAAACTGACTATAAAAACTTGGATCTTCCAAAATTGAATCCGTACATATATCTAAAAGGTAACGGCGAAGGAATTCTCTTTGCATTTTACCAAAGGAAAGTTTTTCTTCAAGAAGGATCGAACACATAACTTCAAAACGTTTGCGTTCCAATTTTTTTTGTTTTTCTATTTCAGGTAGAACCTCTTTCAAATAGGTTTCGTTTACCATTTGGAACAAAGGTTCGATTTCTTTGGAATGATCTAATACTTCTTTATGTTTACGAAGCGCATCATTAAACTCTTTTTGGGCTTTGGTCTGGTTAGAACTGACTCCTGTCCAAACTAAAGTTTCCTCTGCATTTACAGTAGTGAGTTTAGATTTTTGTTTAGGCATAGGGAGAAGATCCGCCAGAGGGAAGAATCCATCTGACGGACTTTGGTTATTTAAATTATGCTCTCATTAAGTTGAGGGCAGCACCAGCTTTAAACCATTCGATTTGTTGTGCATTATAAGTATGGTTTACTTGGATTTCATCCTTTTTGCCATCCTTATGGTTAAGTGCAAGTGTGAGAGGTTTCCCTTCTGCAAAACTAGTTAGACCAATGATATCAATCACATCATCTTCTTGGATTTTTTCATAGTCATCTTTGTTTGCAAAAGTAAGAGCTAACATCCCTTGTTTTTTCAAGTTGGTCTCATGAATACGAGCAAAAGACTTCACAAGGACTGCTCTGACACCCAAATGTCTTGGCTCCATAGCAGCATGTTCTCTGGAAGAACCTTCTCCGTAGTTCTCATCTCCCACCACAATGGATCCAATCCCTTGTGCTTTGTATGCTCTTTGGGTTTGTGGAACCGGTTCGTAGTTTCCAGTCAGTTGATTTTTTACTTCATTGATTTTTCCATTGAAGTTGTTTGTAGCACCAATGAGTAAGTTGTTGGAAATATTATCCAAGTGACCACGGAACTTAAGCCAAGGACCTGCCATAGAAATATGATCTGTTGTACATTTTCCTTTGGCTTTGAGAAGAAGTTTGAGACCTTTCAAATCTGTTCCTTCCCAGGCTTTAAACGGAGCTAAGAGTTGGAGTCTTGTGGATGCCGGATCGACAATCACTTGAACACCAGATCCATCTGCCGCAGGAGCGATAAAACCCGCATCCTCTACCGCAAAACCTTTGCTAGGTAATTCTTCGCCTGTAGGAGGATCCAATTTTACTTGTTCCCCTTTTTCATTGGTTAGGGTATCTGTCAGTGGATTGAATCCCAAATCTCCCGCGATGGCAAGAGCTGTTGTGATTTCTGGAGAAGCCACAAACGCATAGGTGTTTGGGTTTCCATCTTGTCTTGCTTGGAAGTTACGGTTAAATGAGTGAACAATTGTGTTCTTTTCTTTTTTGTCCGCACCCACACGAGACCACATTCCAATACAAGGACCACAAGCATTCGAAAATACTTTTGCACCAATGGTATGGAAGGAATCGATAAATCCATCTCTTTGGATGGTGTAACGAACCAGTTCTGAACCAGGAGTGATGGTAAACTCAGCCTTAGTCTTTAGTCCTTTGGCAGCCACTTGTTTGGCAAGAGAAGCTGCTCTGGAAATGTCTTCATAGGAAGAGTTAGTGCAAGATCCGATTAGACCCACTTCTACTTTGAGTGGCCAACCATTCTTTGCTGCTTCTTCTTTCATTTTAGAAATGGGAGTGGCAAGGTCTGGAGTGAAAGGACCATTCACATAAGGTTCTAAAGTGTTGAGGTCAATTTCGATCACTTGGTCGAAAAATTTTGATGGATCTGCATACACTTCTGGATCTGCTGTGAGATGAGCCTTGTATTTATTTGCAAGGTCGGCCACATCACTTCTGTTAGTGGACCTTAAATATCTTTCCATTGATTCATCATAACCGAAAGTAGAAGTGGTCGCACCAATCTCTGCTCCCATGTTACAAATTGTACCTTTTCCAGTACAAGAAAGAGCTTCCGCACCTGGACCGAAGTATTCTACGATGGCACCAGTTCCCCCTTTCACAGTTAAGATCCCTGCTACTTTTAAAATTACGTCTTTAGCGGAAGTCCAACCATTTAGTTTTCCTGTGAGTTTGACTCCAATAGCTTTGGGCCATTTGAGTTCCCAAGGAAGGCCAGCCATCACATCACAAGCATCAGCACCGCCCACACCAATCGCAACCATTCCCAAACCACCAGCGTTCACGGTATGAGAATCGGTTCCAATCATCATCCCACCAGGGAAGGCGTAGTTTTCTAAAACCACTTGGTGAATGATACCAGCACCTGGTTTCCAAAAACCAATTCCATATTTATTAGAAACGGAGGATAAAAAATCATAAACTTCTTTGTTTTCTTTAACAGCAATCCCAAGATCCACACCGGATTCGTCTTTTGCCGTGATTAAGTGGTCACAGTGAACGGTGGATGGAACCGCTACTTTTTTACGACCAGCTTGCATAAATTGGAGAAGCGCCATCTGCGCTGTTGCATCTTGCATTGCCACTCGGTCGGGAGCAAAGTCTACATAGTCTGCACCTCGACCAAAACTTTTGGAAGGATTTCCATCCCAAAGGTGATTGTATAAAATCTTCTCTGTGAGTGTGAGGGGTCGACCCACTACCTTCCTGGCTTGTGCGATGGCCGCTTCCATTTTGGAATAACGTGCCGCAATCATTTCTATATCAAATGCCATCTGAACCTCTTATACCTATCAGACCGCAGGAAAAAAGGGAATCAATCGAAAATTAAACTACTAGTATTAAAATCAGTAAAATTGGGTCCTTTGTAAGTCTTTAGTGAGAACGAGTATCTTTTAACCGTCAATTCGGACATAAACTTCATCTGCTTTGAGGATCAATCCAGACTTGATTTCGATGAGCCGAGTGTTGACAAAAACTCCATCTTGGTATGGTGTTACAATTCCTGTGATGATGACATCTAATTTCAGAACATCGCCTATTTTCCGCAAGGTGGCGGTGTCAGTCGTAGTGTCGAGTCCAAGACCTGCTTCTTTTAAAACTTTTTGGTTGGCCAGCCGGTCTAATATTTGAAACCGATCTTTTTTTACAAGTTCAGTGGTCAGTTTTTCCGCAAGGATTTCACCATAAGGACTTTTTTTGCCTTCATGGTCTAAAAACGTCAGAACCACAAGCCTTTGAGGTTTGAAATAAAAACCACTTTCAGAAAGAGAGATTGCCAATTGTTCTAAAGGTGGAACCGGAGTTTTTTTGGGCTGAACCACCACCTCCCTCTCTTCTCCCACGTAACAAGCGCTAACGCTAAATAAAAAAACAAATAAAATGAAGATTCTAAAAGGCAAGTTCCATTCCGAGTGAGGTAACTTGTTCATAAAACGATTTTCCATTAAAGCCATTCCCATACATAAATCCACCGGGAACCCCTATTAGCATACCGTCTTTATAAAATTGATTCTGGAAATTCAAAAAAAAAGTAGTTTTTAAGCGACCAGGTGGTTTGCCCCGAAAGGAGGCAGAAAATGTTTCTGGGGATCGGCCGTTTTGGTCTTTCACCTGCAACAAGGGATCGTTAAAAACATTAAAAATTTGGTTCCCCACATAAAGTGAATAGTTCTTTGAGGGACCAAGAAAGAGAACCAAACCAAGAGAAGCAATGTCCTGAGCAGGAACAAAACCGGTTTGTCCCCCATTGGCAGCGCTGGGCTTTGTATTTACGTAATTGTATTTTACGTTTACTTGAACCTTATCACTGCCAAAAAAAAAAGAAAACTTACCTCCATCGGCGCCATAAGCCACAGCAGGGTTTTCTGTTTTTACATTATAAACAGAAGTTTGCACTTTGAGAAATTTTGTTGGAGAAAAACTGTCTTGGTATTCGTAAAGCTGTTTAGGATCAACTAACAAACGTCTATTTGTGTCCATTTGGCGAAAAATCAAAGTTGCCGAAGGATGGACAGGAGCATTTAGAATTGGTTGCGATAAGGAGGGTTCTCCTGTAAGTTTAGCATCCCAAATAAAACTAGATTGAGGAGAACGATCAAAATCAAACCTAGATCCAAAACTATTGGAAGGATTCCATTTTGCAGAATTTGATTTTTCTGTTTTGGAACTACCAAATATTCCCAATGAAAGAGACTTTAGAGTATTTGTATATTCTGAAGTTTTAGAATCATTCTCTCTTAGCTTTAATTTAATTGGATTTGGATACACATACTCTTCACCTAACTCAAGCGCGTTAGACGGCTCCAATTCTCTCACGGCGGGTTCTTTCACAGGAGCAAAATAAACCACCCCAAGTAAACCTAAACCTGAGAATAAAGAAATAAAAACCGAAGATTTCGGGGAATACATAAAGAAACTGTAGAAACATATTTCCTAAATTCAAAAGAATGTAAATCTATTTTTAAAATAGGAACATTGAGTCTCCATAAGAATAAAAACGAAACCCGTTCTCCAATGCATACTGATAAGAACTCATCACCAGTCGAGTGTTGGCAAAGGCACTCACGAGAAGGAGAAGGCTAGACTTAGGAAGATGAAAGTTAGTGATTAAGCCTTGTGCTGATTCAATCCTGTCACCTGGCGACAAAAAGATGTCAGTTTGACCCACTCCCTCCTTATATGTCTTCAATTGAGAATCAAACACAGATTCTAAAACCCGAAGACTGGTAGTTCCAACAGCAATAATCCTTCTGCCTTCTGTTCTCGCTTCGTTTAACTTTGTTGCGGTGGAACCGGGAACTAAGTAGTTCTCCTTATGTAGCGTTTTTGTCTGCCATTGTTCGGCGGTGAGAGGACGAAATGTCCCATAACCAATTTGGAGCTCCACTGGAAAAAATTCAGCACCCTTCTTTCGTATTTCTTCCTTTAAGGTTTCCGTAAAATGAAGTCCTGCAGTAGGAGCTGCTACGGATCCCGAACGGTTGGCAAAAATCGTTTGGTATCTCGTTTTATCTTCCTCGGTAACATTTCGTTTTAAATAAGGTGGGATGGGGATGTTTCCAAAAATTTCAAAATCAGAATCAGAAATAGACCTATTAGAAGATAAAATAGAAAGTTCCTCACGAGCTCCTTGGTAAGAGAATTCAAATTCTGGATATCCTACTGGGAACAACTTACCATCTAACTTCAATTTGGCCCTATTTTTTAGGATACATAACCAAGTTTTGCCTAGTTTATCTTCTGGTTCTAAAAAAATGGATTCATGAATGCGGCCTGATTCTACCTGCAAGTACACACGCCTGTACGAAACTTTTGTTTCGTTATAAACAAATACATCACCAGGTTTGATTAGCGCGGTAATGTCCCGAAAAAGAGGAGCTTCCCAAAATTTTGACTGGATTCTATCCACCAAAAGGAGCCGCGACTGGTCCCGACTCTCTAAAGGAAACTTGGCAATCTGTTCCTCGGGTAGGTGAAAATCGTATTCCTGTAAAAAATCCATCTTTGTATAGCCTTGGGAAAACCTTGTCAATTAACCAGAAATATTGGGAATGGTAGGAGAACTATGTGGAAATTTTTAGAAAATTTAGAGAAATCAGGGAAATGGATCTTAACAGCACTCATTTTGATTCTTTTGGCCCTTTCGATCTCTAGATCCAAACAAAAATCAGATTTTTTGGATTATTATCACGCGGCAGAGCGCTGGGAAACAGGAGATAATCTTTACCGGTTCGATGTGGCCCTTGAACTCCAAACAAAAATCAAAACAGTAGAAGACCTTTTCCTACCAGAAAACCTTCACTTACTCACGGCCCTACAAAACGAAACCGCAACGTATATCTACCCTCCATTATTTTCTTTTTTACTCATTCCTTTCACTTACCTTTCTGAAAACAACGCAGCATTAATCTTTGAGTTATTTAGCCTTATCTCCTTAATTGTGATTCTTTATTTGATTTTCCAAAACAAAGAAATCACTAGTGTTAGATCTCGGTTTCCATACTTAATTCTAATAGGAAGTTTATTATTCAATTTCCGTTTTTTAGAAAGCCATATCCAAAACAACCAAGTGGGATTACTTCTGATCTTACTTGTATTGATTTCACTCACAGTCAGATCTCATTTTCTAGGTGGGCTTCTTCTGGCACTGGCAGTAAGCATCAAAATCACACCCTTGGTATTTTTATTTGTTTTTGTTTATGAGAAACAATACAAACGAATCTTTTGGTTTCTTATCTGGATGATACTGTGGAATTCCCTACCCCTTCTTTACAACGGGAACTATACCATTCAAATGACTAACGAATGGCTTACAGAAATTTTAGGAAAAGCATTTAGTAACCCACTTCTTAGGTCTTGGAAAAATAACCAATCATTGAGTTCTACCTTAGCAAAGTATTTTGTCTCTGGTGCTGATATGATCAACCAACCCAACTATGGAATGCCGTTCATCAATCTTTCTCTCACTAGTTTGAAGATCTTCCAACTTTTCTTTATGATTTTATTTGGAATTCCTTTGTTACTCCTTTGGAAAAAGGAAAATAAAAAATGGGAGATTATATCCTTACTTTTTTTAGTTTCCGCTCTCTTTAGTGGGATTAGTTGGATCCATAGTTTTATTATTTGTTTGATTCCTGTTTATTTTATCCTAAATCGTATCGTGGATTTGGAGAATCATAGCAAGGAACTATATATTTTATTTTTTCTATTAAGTTTACCACTTCTCGCCCATAGAACCTTTGTCGGATCAAAAGTCGAATCCGCACTTTCTATGTTTTCTATTCTATTTTATACAACGAGTCTGTTATATTTCTATATTGTAAGGTATGCATTACGTGAAACAGAAAATCGGAATTGATGCACGACCACTCGCCTATGGAATGACGGGGAATTCTCGTTACTTGGCAGAAGTCCTAAGGGTCATTCTACCAAAACATAAGGATAAAGAATTTTTTCTCTATTCCAATAAACAAATTCATCCTGTATTCCAAGATTTATTTGGACCCAATACAAAAGTGGTTCTGGAACCAAAAAATATTCCTGGGCCAATTTATTTAAATTTTATTCTGCCAAAACGATTAAAACAGGATGGGGTCGAAGTTTTTTGGGGCACCATACAGATGTTACCTTTCAAAAAACTCCCTATTCCTAGTTATGTGAATTATCACGACTTAAATTTTGTTTCAGCCCCAGAGACCATGGCAAAATGGAATTACCTACAACACAAACTTTTGTCTCCGATCACGATGAAGAATGCTGATAAAATCTTTTGTTTGTCTAAAAACACAAAGATTGAGATTATCAAATTTAATCCAAAATATGAAGACAAATGTCTTGTTGTTTACCCAGGGGTTTCCAAACAGAAAACGACCAAACAAAAAACAAACTTTCCAAAAGATTTTTTTCTTACCGTGGGAACTTTAGAACCCAGAAAAAATATAAACCGCCTAGTGGATGCTTTTTTAGAATTCAAAAAAAATCATCCCAAAGATAAACATTCTCTACTCATCATGGGCCGAAAAGGATGGGGAGAAGAAGGTGAGTTTTTGTATCAAAAACTAAAGGATTCTAAAATCCAAAATTTAGGAATTCAATTCATTGAAAAACCAGATGATTCCACTTTGGCAGAAGCATTTAAACAATGTAAGGCGTTCTTTTTCCCCTCCCTCCACGAGGGGTTTGGACTCCCACTACTAGAAGCAATGTTAGAAGACAAACGTTGTGTCGCCTCTGATATTCCTGTATTTAAAGAAATTTTATCTGACAAATGTGATTTATATGTTCCACCCAAAGATACAAAGGATTGGACTCGCAGTTTTGAATTGATGTCTGGACCCATAAAAAAAAGATCTCCCAAATTTCCAACCAAACAATGGACATGGGAAGAAACAGCTAGAAAAATAGAAGAGGTACTCTTTCAATGAAACATATTACTCAATGGATCTCTAAATGGAAAGAATTTCGAAGTAAAAGGGAAGCGACTTACTTCGGAACAACATTATACGACGAACTAACCATCAATCCGATTCCATCTTTACTACTGATACTCGGGACAGTTCTTTTTTTCGTCTATAGTTTACCTTATGCTTTTTATTTAGGTAAGTTCTTTTATTGGTTTGTTGGTGTACTCGAAATTACTAAAGTTTTAAAAATCCCTTTTTTAGACGAATTGAGATACTATCATTATCTTTCTGCATTTGTTTATTTCTACATTGCCGCATCTCTACTCATTGACATTAGCCGCCTTTTAAATAAATGGAATACGCGAACTGTCTTTGTTAAAAACGAAATTTGGCAAATTCAAAAGTTCGGACTTGGAAAAAAACTAAACAAGTTTGATTTAAACACGGAAGGTTTACAACTCGGATTTGAACATGGGGGACTCATTGATTATTTGGGATGGAATCGTCTTGTATGGGAGAAAGATGGGAAAACTACTTTTGCCACTCCTTACTTCTTTCCTTACAAAAAGAATAAAATAATAATCAATCGTATCTTAAAACGTTAGAGTGGAACCTGATTTTTGAAAAAGTTATTCATTCTACTCTTTTTACTTTTCCTATTTTTATTCCATCTAAGATACCTCTCACGAGCTTTCGACTGGGATTCCTGTGTTTACGCACTCAATATCCAAAAAGACAGAATTGAATCCGCTTTTTTTAATCCACACCACCTCGGTTTTGAATCCTCTGGATTACTCTATTGGAAGATGATTCGTTCTATATACCCAACAACGGACATTATGTTTTTCCTGAGATTAAGGATTTTAAGTTTTTCCTTATTTTTTTTAGGACTTTTTATTTGGGTCTACTATAAACTGTATAAAGATATCTTTCTTGCAGTAGTTCTTGCACTCGTCATTCAAGTGAGCCAAGCATTTTGGTTTTACAGTTTGCACAATGACACACCGCTCATTCATTCCTGTCTGATGGCAATTTTGTTTTTGTTAACGATTTATTATTTAAGGTTAGGACTTCTAGGGAAACATCTCGTTCTTTTGTGGATCATCCAACTTTTTAGTATTTATTTCCACCAATCCAATGTGATTCATTTTGGGATGGTTCCCATGGCAGTATTCCTATCCCCTAACAGAAGTATGGGGAAAAAACTTAGGATTATCTTTTTCTATTTAACCTGTCTCGGTGTCGCCACAATCCTCTCTTACTTATTTGTGGGGTTTTTCATTCTGAAAAGAGGACTCGGGCCTTTAGATGAAAAACATTTTTCCTTTTGGATGTTTTTGTATGCTGCCATCAATCGTTGGGGGACAAGCCTTGGGGAAGAAAAAAACTATGTATTGTACTTCTATCGAGGGATAGGAGATGCATTCTTAGTATTCCAGAACGTCATTCCTAAATTCCGAGTGAACCTTTTTGACTTCCAAAATCCAAAACACCTTCCCTACAATTTGAATCTTTTATTCTGGATTTTTAGTTTGAGTCTGGGAATTTTGAATTTCCGTACTATGTGGGCCCGATACAAACAAGAACTATTAGTGATGCTGTTTTGGCTCATCCCCTCGATTGGATTTTATACATGGTGGGAAGGTTATTTTTTTGAATTTTGGGTGGGGACCACCATTGGTTTATGGATTTTAAATTCTTATTCGTTACAGTCTTTATCCATTCCTATGTTACCAAAATTCTCTAGAGCCATACTCCATACAATTTACCTGGTTTTATTTCTTTTTTACTTCAGTACAAATTTTACATTTTCAACTCTTCCGAGATCCATTGGACCTAAGTTTGGATATACCGAAGGAATCCAGGGACCTGTTGAAAAGTTGGCCGAAGAATCAATTTACCGCTAGGAACAAAATAAATGTTATTTAACTCTTTTGAATTTTTAGTTTTTTTCTTTTTTACGATCATCGTAGGAAATGTCCTAAAGAATCGTTGGCAAAAACTTTTTTTCCTACTTACTAGTTATTATTTTTACATGGCCTGGCAACCATCATCGATTTCCTGTTCGGCGATGGCTACAGACGGATTCAAATTCTATACAGACAGACTCTATTGTGATTTCAAAATTAATCCTTATGTATTTATTCTCATATTTTCAACCATCATCGATTATTTTGCAGCAACGTTAATTGAAAAGAAAAAGGATGGTGACAGTGTCAGAGGATGGTTACTTGTTCTTTCACTCGTTGTGAATATTGGAACTTTAGGATTCTTTAAATACACAGACTTTCTACTTGGATTTATCAATGACATCCACCTATTAGGTTCTTACCAATTCGCAAAACAAAACATCATCCTTCCAGTCGGAATTTCTTTTTATACATTTCAATCGATGAGTTATACCATTGATGTATACAATCGCAAAATTGAAGCACGAAAATCTTTTTTGGATTTTGCATTGTATGTAGCTTTTTTTCCTCAACTGGTTGCGGGTCCGATTGTTCGTGCAGAAACATTCTTTCGAGATTTAGATTTTCGCCTCAGTGTTTACAAAGAACATATCGATGCAGCTTTTGCTTTGATTTTGATTGGTTTTACAAGAAAAATTGTTTTCGCTGACAATCTTGCACGAGTTGTCGATTCTACATTTGCCAATTACCAAAACTTAAATTCTATCGAAATTTGGACGGGAGCTCTAGCCTTCGGATGGCAAATCTATTTTGATTTTGCCGGATACACAGACATTGCCATTGGCGTTGCACGACTCTTCGGATTTCAATTCAATCCGAACTTCAATTTCCCAATGTCTTGCAGAAACATTGCGGATCATTGGTCTAGATGGCACATATCTTTTTCCACCTGGATTAGAGATTATATCTATATTCCACTCGGTGGATCACGAGTGAGCGTCATCATGTACATTCGTAACATTATGATCACTTGGCTTTTTGCAGGTTTATGGCATGGAGCCGCTTACCACTATGTAGGTTGGGGAGTTTGGCAAGGAACTATGTTACTTTCTCACAAGTTCTACGGAGATACCAAACTAGCCAAGTTTCTAAATAGCAAAGGTGGATTTACTTACGATCTTTTTGCTCGTATCTTCACCATGTTCTGTTTGGCTTTTGGGTTTATCATGTTCCGGGCAGAGACAATGGAAAAAGCAGTTCCGATGATGAAAGCATTAGTTTTCTTAAATGATTCAGGAGCACCGTTAGATCGTTGGTCAAACTACAGATTTGGGATTCTACTTGTGATTTGTTTCACGGCAAGTTACATTTTCTCAAAAAGACAAATCCCTACCCTTCTTACTGGGAGTTGGATCAAATATACTGTTTTTGTTATCGTGAATGTATTGTTATTATTACTTTTTGGAGTCACCGAAAGTCAGAACTTCCTCTACTTTCAATTTTAAATATGAATTTATTAAAAGAAACAATCTCGTTTTTCACGGATAAGAAGGTAGTTGTTGCGATTCTGTTTTTACTAACATTCGAGATCCTCCTACAACTTGGTTTCTATAAACCTTATTTGAAAAAGAATTCTTATGCTTCGAATATCAATCGGGTGACAGAGCATGTTGTATCAAAACGAGATGTATTAGATCCAGACATTCTGATTGTAGGGACCTCTGTAGCTTTTGAGGGGATTAGTGTTCGAATTCTGAATGAAAAATTAGAAAAATCGGGATGGAAAACACAATCCATAGCAGTTCGTGGTTCAGAACTCATCGTCCAACATCGGATTTTGGAAGAATACTTAAAAGAATTTCCTAATGTAAAAATCATCTTACATGTGATGGAACCTGGTATGCCTTGGGTTGATCGGAAAAATATTGTAGAACCTACCATGGCAATGTTGTCCGAACTTGGGAATTTTAAAGCCATTTCCTCAGCTCATGAGTTCGAATACGACTTAGATATTTCAAGTTACCTTTTTCTAACCTTCAAATCCGTTGCTTACAGAAAAGACCTTTCTGATTTTGTAATCAATTTTAACGAAAGGCTAAAATCGATCTTAAGAACCAACAAAAATCCAAACACGAACCCTTGGGATTATGAAAATGATCACCCAGAATCAATCGAAGAATATCAGCTAACAAGCGTCGATGATTGCCTAAAACGATTGGCTCTAGATTTACCTATAGAAATTCCTAAAGCATCCAATCCTGATCATAGGAGAATGTTATTTGAAACTTGTGGTGTTGCGAGCGTAGTTCCTCAAGAGTCTCATGCTACCGAAGAAACCAAACGTTATTTCCGAAGATTAGAAAAAATGTATAACTTTATTGGTAACAAAAACATCCATATCATTAATGTTTTTGCGCCTTATTCCGACGTGATCAGAAAGGTAAACAATGAAGGCCGAATGAAAGTTTGGTATGATGGTTTGACCGAATCCTTGGCTTCTCACCAAACTTTAGATTCAATGGATCTTCAAGATTCTTTAGGAGCAACCAACGGAAAATACTGTTTTGATTTAATTCATTTAAATGAAGCCGGTATGAAAGAGTTTACAAATGTTCTTGCAAAAGACTTGGAGAAAAAACTTGGGAAACGATGAAGTCACTCTAAACCAATTACAATCCGAAGTAGATGATTGGATTCAAACCATCGGTGTTAGATATTTTTCCGAGCTTACAAACTTAGCAATTCTAATGGAAGAAGTGGGTGAACTTTCTAGACTTATGGCAAGAAAATTTGGAGACCAATCCTTTAAGTCAGGTGAATCTGCAGATAAAATTCCAGGTGAGATTGGTGACATTTTGTTTGTCCTTACTTGTTTAGCCAATCAAATGGGAATCTCGCTGCAAGATGCCATCCAAACAACCATCAAAAAAAACACTAAACGCGATTTAACCAGACACAAAAACAATCCTAAACTTTGAAACCTGAGTCTACAGGTATACCGGCTTCCCTCCTGATGGCATTCCAATAGGCAGATAAATGTGCTGGGTGTGAGTTCATATCTGAAATACAATAATCAAATTTTGATCGAAAAACTGGATTTGTCTCCAATACCGATTCATATTTTGCATAATCTAAATGCATTTCTTTAAAAAATTGTTTTTGTCCTTCATAATCATAATCTTCACGAAAAAACATATAGGCATGTGCTAAATCATGAAGGAGATGTTCAAAGGCATCTCTCTTATTTTCCACAAGAGTTCCTTCGATGGCATGTTCCCAACTAATAGTGGAATACCGAAATCCAAGGCTTTGAGATTCTAACATCTCCAAAGAACTTGGGTTGTAGTCAATCAGTCGGATGTCCCACTCACCAATATGCCATTTCCATAGTGCATATCGTACTGTGTCAGGCATCCCGTAGAACCGAACCACTTCGAGAAATTCTTTAGATTGGTTACGATTTGGTAATGGTTTCCCCATTCTAAGAAAGGGATGTTTTCTTACTCTTCGTTCCAAGTACAACAATACAAGTTGAAACGTAAGTTGGCTATCTGAGATCAAACCTCTTTCCCAATCTGATTTTAAAGAAATTAAATTAGGAAGAATGAAGTTAACTTCCACTTTTAAATCTGACTCTGAGATACAAATTTTTTTAAAGGAACCGTAAATACGGCCATTGTCATGAGGCATATAAGTTAATGAGAGAGTCCATAGTATTCTGTTTCATAATGAAACAGCCCACCCACCACTCCACCAAGAAAAAACAAAGTACCATCCGAAAATTTAACACCGCTATGCCTTGCGACACTATACTTTGACAAACCCATATCAAAGAAGCTATTACTCTTTGCATAATCCAGTTTTTCTATGGTTCTACTTGGTTCGCTGGTATCGTAACGATAGGCTCCACCATGAAAAAGGATTCCACCATCAGGTAACTCCGAGGCAACGCTCCATTCGCGTTTATACTTCGAATTCGCAATGGTAAAAATTTGATTTCGGGAGACGTCAAATAACATAGTTGAATTATTCAAATTAGACAATTGTGCCCCATAAATTAAAACATTACCATCCACCAATGTTTTACATTTTAACGCACCAACAGGGACAGGTAAAGTAGGACCCCAGGAGAATGTTTGTGTATTTGGATTATAAAACTCTGTTGTATCTTTTGGTGCGAAGATCCCGTCAGTCCCGCCTATGACAAATACTCGTCCATCATTGAGTAATACCGAACATGAAAATGACCTTGGAGTCATCATCCGATTTGTAACTTCAGTAAAAATACCTGTAGCCGGATCATAAATCTCAGCAGTGTTCAAGGTAGTGAAAGCAACAGGAGTAACAGGGGCATAATCTCGAACCCCACCTAATACAATTACCTTCCCATCCTGAAGTTTGACTATATTATGTAAATGCCTTGGTCCGTTTAAATTTCCTGTAGGAGTAAGTGTCGCAGTTTCAGAATCAAAAATATAACTAGATGTTAAGGCGTATGCCGATGGGGGCAAAATTCCTCCAGTGATAAGGATATTTTTTCCATCCAACATCACTCCACGTTCCCCACGAGCAATGGTAGGCAAACTAGGATTTGTTAATTCAAAGTTAGATGCTCCTCTTCTTAAAATCTCTGCACTAGAACTAGATCCATAAATTGCAATCACATCTCCATGATCATTTTGAAAAGCTTCAAATTCTTGTCGGCCCTGGTTTAATTTTGGTCCAGGGACAAGCCCAATAAACTGAACCGTCACCGAATTAGAAACTACATTGGAAGCGTCATCTTTAGAGTTAAAAAAATGTAAAGTTAGAGATCCAGGCCCATTAGATGAAAAGTTTGTTTCAAAATACACTCGATATGCAGTATCACTTACCTTTTGTACTGATCGTAGGACTACCGAAGACGCTAACGTTCCACTTAAAATCGGGGGACCGAAGTTTGCCATCGGTTCAGAAGTTGTAAAATCCCAATACCTAGAAGAAAAGAAAGTATAATCAGTAATGGGGATATAACCATCAAGAGTTACTGTTGGGATTTGAGTATCGATGATGATTGGAATTTTATCCTCTAGTAAAGGTTCTCCCGCATAAGACACAACACCTGAGAGAGTTAGCTCATAACGTCCATCGCTTGTTAATGGATCAAACGAAACCAAAAGTTGGTTTGAGTCAATAATACTAAATTGAACATTTGAAAATATAGTTTGATTGGCTTCTCCCAAATACTCAGTATCTAAATTTGCTAATTCCTTATTACATTGTAACAAGATCTGGTTTACACTCCCGAATGCTTTTCCATTTGTATCTGCATTACAATGAAATAAACTAGCATTAAAAAAAGTATTTAGGAGCGACCCTTGTATTGATCTTTGATCAAATGGATTTCTATATTCAGAAGGGAACATACATCCAATAAAAACAAAAAACAAAAGAGAAAAACATCTATTCAAAGCTGTATTCCTCCGTGTTTCCAAGAATATCACCAATCCTGCCACCAAGAATCATTCCACCGCCAGAAGAAGAATAACGGATTTCGCATCCCTCCCAACGAGCATTTAAAGAACGGCTTGTCATATAGAAACGATTGTTTGATTCAGACCAGGATTCTGTGTCTTGTATGGAATCAAAGGTGGATCCATTTACGGTTCGGTATTCCAATCCACCCGCAATCATTAACTGATCTTTTCCATAAGGGAAAACAAAGGAAGAACCCCATTCCCTTCCAAAAAGCAAATTTTTGTGATCTCTGATTGTATCTGTCGATGGATTATAAATTTGCGATCTGAGAACTGGTTGGCTAGTATCAAACCGAGAATTCAAACCACCAAAAATTAAAATTTCTCCATTACTAAGCTCATGAACAAAATGATTGAATCTTTTGTGAAGTTTTGCTGTAGAACTTGTGAGAGTTTTCGTACTGATATCATAAACTTCTATAGAATCCAAGGCATAGGCATTAAAATCATTTGCAAGTGGTCCTATCGCATCGGAACGTTCTCCACCGAAAATAATCACCTTACCAGAAGAATGCGATAAAATCTGTGTTTGTTTGCCTCTGGAGTCACTCAAATTTCCTATTGTTTCTACAGTCATCGTGGCTGGATTGTTTGTAACGTGGATCAACTCCACCCTTGCCACTGATTGGAAAGGTTTAAAAGGACTTAATCCCCCCACAACCAGAACATCACCATTCGGAAGGACCGTCATTTTATGTAACTGACGAGGCATAGAAAGAGATGGACCCTCAGTCCAAATATTAGTTACAGGATCATACACTTCAGTAGAAGCCAAACCGTCATTTGATGGATTCCCTACTTTGCCGCCAAATCCACCAGAAACGAGAAGTCTGCCGTCATTTAACCTGACAATATCGAACTCTTGTCTGCGATACACCATATCAGGGCCTTGGACAAACTGTTTTGTAACTGAGTTATAAAATTCACTATGACTTAAAGTTCCATTCCCATTAATCAAAACATCTTTTTTGGCCCTTCCGCCCATGACGTACCTTCGTCCGTCATGTAACTCAATCCCAACACAAGACCTTCTTGCCACGTTGAGATTAGGCCCACTTTTAAAAGCAAAAACATTTAAGGGAACCATGGTAATCCCTTGGGAATTCGAGGCTTTATCTTTGATATTCGAAAACGAAATCGTTAGTATACCGCCATTCGCATTTGGATTCCCAGCGAATAACAGACGTATATTGCGCGAAGATAAGATGACATCCGAAACAACCAAACTGTTTTTGGCAGTACCAGACAGTGTAATTTGAGATAGTTTGCCATCCCATACAATGTCTTCATTAGAAACAATATCCAAAAATCCCGATTTTAATTCCGAGATATCGATTCCATTTCCTGTTCGAACTTCCAAAACAGGTGGTTGGGCATCAATTTCGAACTCAAAATTCTCTGGATTGACGAGTAATGATTCGTTTAGGTAATAGTCTTTAAGATTAATGCTAAACTTACCACTCATCACGGATGGTTTCATTCTAACTTCATATAAAAAACGACTTCTAGGAATGACCTGTGCAATCGGACTGATTCCCGCACCAGAAATCGGTAATCTAAGTCCTTCTGCCCTTACCGTAAAATCGTGGTTTGTTGATACATATATAGTCCCTCCTGGTTGGACACGATTGCTGGAAAATTCCATAGTAACCACAGGCTCTGTATTCAGAAGGAGTAATCCTAGACTAGTAGGTGAGTTTGGATCAAATAGATTACTACCAGGTGTTATCTTACACGATATAAAAAATAAAAACAGAGTGATGAATCTAATCTTTTCCATACAACTCTACTCTTTTATCATTTAATGCAGAATCGCCAAAAATAACGATTCCTCGATTCGTCTGGATAGCGGAATGTTCTGAACGAGCATCCATCATTGTATCTACAACAAAATTTTTCTTTTCGATATGATCGTATAATTCTAGAATTGCGGACTTATAATTAGTATCAACACCACCCGTATAAAGGATTTGAGAACTAGAATAAGGAATGATAGAACTACTGTTTTTGATCCGAGTCGTAAATCCATGTGTTTTGGTGGTCCAGGTAGTTTCGTTCCAAGATTCAATGCTCCTCGAACCGACAGGAACCGCTCCCCCCATCAAACCGCCGAGAACCAACCTGTCACCACCAGGAACAGAAATCACAGTGACATTAGACCTTGCAGTCGGCATTGGATCTCCAATTGAATCCATTGTCTGGGTATTCAAGTCCAATCGTTGAATCGCGTTTATATAAACTGCAAAAGGATCTGTTCGATCTTTTCCTCCAAAAAAAAATACTTTTTCTGTCTTACCATCGTACTCCGTAAAATGGAAAATCGTATTCATTGGAAAATTTGCTGAAGAATTCAAGATAGTTGTAGTTCCCGTTTGAACAGAAACTAATTCATGTTCGTCCGTTATGGCTGTATGATCATTCCCAACCTGAAACTGACCACCTGACACAAGTAAGTTTCCATTACTTAAACATACCATGGTATGCCCAAAACGTCTTTTTTGTAAGGAAACGGGAAGTTCAACTACTGTCTGGTCATTTGTTTGAATCTGATAAATTCGATTACTGATTTGAGAGTTTGCTGTGACAGAACCTGCAATCGTTTTGCCACCTGATAAGTATACAACCCCGTTTGCGGTAGAACAGATTGCAATTCCCATCAAACTTTGATTTAGCGGAGGTAATAAAGAGGAAATCCCAGTTTCAGGGTCGAAAATTTCTACTGTGGAAACCGTATTCCCTAAAATAGAAACTCCTCCTGCAAGCAGGATCCGCCCATCAGGTAAAGATTTGGTAGTAATTTGACCTTTTGGTTCGGATATTGATCCAATATAACGTGGATAAGGAAATTTAAACTCTAATTGTTTCCCTGAAAACGAATATTGACCAAAGAATTCGGGCCTTCGGATAGAGAGGGTAATCGGCTCCCTCCATTCAGAACGAGAGGAAACAGAAAATAAAACACGAATTTTTGATTCAGAAAGTGGAAACACATCTCTGAGTACCAAATCATCCTTATAATTATCAGAAATACGGAAATCTGACTTTGTAAAATGTGATGCAACAGGTTCACTAAAACTCAAATCTAAAATTTCAGTTTTTACAAAGGATGGATAGTCGTTCGTTTCGTATCTAGAAGTGATCTGGATCTCGTTTTGAAAGACGAGTGATGACAAAACAGCAACAGAACCACCAGCCAGAGTTGTAGGATCAAAAGGGTTTTTTGATTGGTCGGGGATCGTACACTGAACGAGTAATAAAGTTATGAATAAACTAAAATTGCATCGCATAACCTAATTTCCCAACTCTATCCATTCCCATATAACCTTGGTTTTCCCAATGAAAATCGAGCCAAACACCCGACTTTTCCTTAGGATTGGGTCCTAACAAATAAAAATCAAACACATTTGCTGACCAGAGGAATAGAAGTGCCGTTAAGGCTTGAGAGAGATTGGTACGAGATGTCTCCATTCGTTGTCTGTGAGGTTCAATCAAATAATAGTTGATCGCAACAGTTTCGAAAACACGAGAATTGGGAGGGATGCCTACTGCTGATTCGTACGCAGCCTTATCTTGCCTATAGGCATTGTACTGATAACCTGCGTAAAGGACACCCAAGGTAAAAATAGACATAAACACTTTCCCCTTTTCTTCCTGGCCGCGTGCATACTGTCCCCAACCAGGGAAAAGTAAGGAACGAAAGGCATAAGTGGGATTGTAAGGATTAAAGAGAGGCGCATCGGCAAGGGAAGTCTCAGGATTCACTGCATAGGTGAGAACTGTATCCTCGGATTTCTCCGCATATTCTTTGGTATATGGTTTTTGTAATTTCTGATTGGTTTTGGACCATTCCTTCAAGGAAGAAATTACATAATTGGACAACTCTGAATAGGAGACCTCTCCATTATAATTGGAATCAGCTCGGCCTTCTAATCCATAAATCAGGAACCTAGTAAAAACTCCGTATCCAGACTTTGGATCTTCATAACTAGAATACCCAACTTTAGTGGAATAGAATACAGAAACGATTTCAGAATCTCGAAAATTAGAACCATCCAAATACTTTCGACCCTCTTCCCCTTTCCCATCTTCTGGGTTTCGGCAAGCGTCAATAAAGAACACAACCCGTTTCAATTTATACTTTCTTGTCATTTCCAGAAGTTGTTCTACAGCAATCCCTGTTTCAAAAGGTTTTAGAGGGTTTGCATCTTCTGGGAGTAAATACACTCGATCGTTGTAATCGACCACCCCATGTCCGGAAAAATAAAATACCAATAAATCTTCAGGATGGGTTTCTTCTAATAAATTCTCAAAGTGCGATAGAATATTGTATTTTGTCGGAGTTGAATTGACAGACCCTTCTTGTATCAGCGTTTGGATCCGATTATAAGATCCATAACTGAATAAAATTTTTGTCATTCCCAGTGCGTCACTTTTTGCCGTTTTTAGGTCACCTAGGGACAACTCTTTGTATTCGCTTACCCCAACAACAAACCCAAATCGTTTGGGAGTGGGATCGGCATTTAAAACCGTCGGTATAGTCAAAAATAAGAATATTAGGATTTTTAAGTTCATTAATGATTTCTATTCAGAAGCAAGCTCTGCAGCCTGTTTTTCCAAACTTAAAGTATTCTCACCTACTTTTCTAGCATTAATCACTACTTCTCTATTGATTTCATCCATTTTTTGAACTACAGCGACCATCTGGTCTTTGTCTTGGTTTAACAATTTTGATTCTTGGTCCAGTTCCTTAGAAATCGATTCAATTAAATCTAGGGACTCAAGTACTTCATTATTAATATTCTTTTGAGAATTGATTTTGTTTGTTGCTGTTTTGATCACTGCACTCAAAAGCTCATACTTCGACTGGAGCGCTTCTGTCTGTTTGAGAGAAACAGAAGCGAGTTCTGTTCCTTCTTGAATGAATTTATTAGAAGTCGTAATGATTTTTTTAATTTTTGTGGCATTTTCATTCGAATTTTCTGCTAGTTTTGCGACTTCTTGAGCAACAACTGCAAATCCCCTTCCATGTTCACCAGCCCTTGCCGCTTCAATAGAAGCATTGAGTGCAAGTAAATTGGTTCTGTCGGCAATTTCTGCCATAATATCATTCACTTCACTGACTTCTTTTTGAGATTCATTGACCGATCTAAGTCTTTCTTCCAGATTTTGAACCGTCTCAGAAAGAACATTACTTCTATCCTGGAAATCACTCATATTTGTATTTAATTCCTCAACAACAGATCCAATTTCAGAAATACTCAGTTTCAACGTATCCGATTTATGATTTAATAAACTAATCTGATTGTGTTGTTTTCCTATATTATCCACAGAAGTTTGGATACTTTCTGAAAATGATGAAACAAACTCTGTTAGTTCATGAATGGATTTGTCTTGGGATTCAATTTGTAAGTTGAAGTCGGTTGTGATTTCACGAATTGATTTCAATGTTTTGACAAGTTCCGAACCGACTCTTACCAAATCACGATTTAAATTGTCCGAGTTAGTTCTTTCGGACTCCGCCAGTTTTTGCCTTTCTTCCGACTCGTTTTTGATTGTATTTAATAAATTAAGGACCGCAGAAGTTAGATACCCAAAACAAATTAAAAATAAAATTTTAAACACTTCATTTGAAATACCGACCGTACCTTTCTGGCTTTGTAACCCTTCGGCTTCTTTGAACTCAACTCCTTGCCCATAACCTATGGCCAAGATAAGGATCAAACAAAATGCGGAATAGTAAGTAATCATGAGCAAAGTTCGTTTTGAAAATAAAAACGCTGAGTAAACTACATAGAAATAATATAATACATAAAGTGTAGGTGACTTGATTAAATCAGCAGCAACACCACTACCTCCAAGAAGACCAGAAGCTGTCACAGCAAAGAGTACGGTAATGTCCATGATAATCAAAAACTTTGGAAAGAACGCACTTAACTTTTCCTTTTTGAATAAATAGGCCTGAAGCCCCCCATACAAAAACATACACGTAATCCCCACCAAATAACTCATGGTTTGCAAAGTGGTGGAGGTTTTGTAGGATCCGAGAGTCGCTATGATATAAAATCCCGCGAGAAGAAACCTGACTCGGTTCACATACACAGGGCCAAGTTCTACCCAATTTTTCTTTGTCTTTACTACTTCCAAACTAGTTCCAATCGACATAGAATGATCATCGGGAAAGGGAAAACCAATGGAAAGTGATTTTCTTTTTTCCCTCCTGAAAACAAAACTTGGTTGACTTATTATAGTTTGATATTAAACTATTCAATATGGAAACATTAAAACCCAACAGCAATTCCGTAGAAAAAAAACTCCACCCGGCTTCCGAACGTGGGCATGTCAATTTCGGATGGTTGGACAGTCACCACTCCTTTAGCTTTGGCCACTGGTACCATCCCGAAAAAACTAACTTCGGCGCTCTTCGTGTCCTAAACGATGATATCGTTGAACCAAGCATGGGATTTGGTACGCACCCTCACCAAAATATGGAGATTGTATCCATTCCCCTTTTTGGTGAATTGGCACATAAAGATAGTACAGGTACGAATGGAATCATTCGCACTGGAGATGTACAAATTATGTCCGCAGGTTCGGGAATCCTTCACTCGGAATTCAATCATAGCAAAGAGAAGAAAGTCAATTTTTTGCAAATTTGGATCCTCCCTAAAGTGGCAGGCATCGAACCAAGATATGCACAAAAAACATTTTCAGAAGCGGGTCGAGTGAACCGTTTTCAAACTGTTGTTTCTCCGATTGATGAAGAGGCCGTTTGGATCAACCAAGATGCATACTTTTCTCTCGCGACCTTGGATCCAGGAAAGGATCTTTCCTATTCCGTCCATGCACCGGGCCAAGGGATTTTTACTTTTCTGATCAGTGGAAAATTAAAAGTCGAAGATACCATCTTGGAACGAAGAGATGCCGTCGGGCATTGGGGAAAAGAGGAATATAAATTTCATGCAGAAGTGAAATCAGAACTCCTCGTGATTGAAGTTCCTATGAAATAGAAGTTTCGCGTTAGGGGAACCTATTTTGGTTTCCCTTTTCGGTTTGACATGGAATGAAAGTTGTTAGTAATACAGTGAACAAAGTCACATATAGCTGACTCTTGTACTGAAAAAAATGAAACCCTATCTAAACCAAATATTTTGCGTCTGCTCCATTTTAATATTTCAGGATTGTTCATATTTCCAACCTATTCTGGCAAAAATCGGCATTCGAGAAAATCCAACTGGAATTTATACTTCAGGCACTATTGCCAATTCGAATATCTATCTACGCTTTTACAAAGATGGTTTAGTTCTATCAAAAATAACTGACGAGACGATTGACAATACTTCAACCAATCTATCGTTACAAAATACATCAGATCCGCAACTAGCTTTTGGTGAGTATAAAGTCTCAGGAACAACTATTCAATTTTCCACAAAGGACGTTGATGGAGAGTATCATTTCAAAGGAAACATATTAAACAAAGATTTAATTGAACTCGATGTAGTGCATTGGCAATTTAATTTACCTCCACAAATTATGTTCTCAAAAGGAAATAAATTATTAGACCCAAATGAGTTAAGTTACCCAGAGAAAAGTATTCCAAATATGAATGAAAATTTAATGTTTTTCAAAGGGAAAAGACTGCTGAAAATGAGAGCTTGCACAGCTTGCCATGCAATTGAATCAAGTGAAAAAATTGTAGGGCCTTCATTACAGGGAATCTATAACAAGGTTCGGAATTTAACAAACGGGAAAAAAATACTTGCAGACGAAACCTATTTACGTAACTCCATTCTCAATCCAAATTTAGAGATAGTAGAAGGCTATCCGCCTGCAATGCCTTCCTTTGAAGGTTCATTTACTGATGATGAATTGTCTCAGATAATTCTTACTTTGAAGAAGTTATAAAGCCATTATATTAAACAGGAATATTCAATCCTTAAACTATTAGATTTTTTCCTTTTAAATTTACTAAATATCCCCTAAAACGTATGACCAATGTCCAAATAAAACAATTGGTCTTCTCTGGAGTAAGCATAGTCGAGTAGAATCACAGTTGCTTGGTCCCAAATCAGACGTAATCCAATCCCACGCGCATGTTTATAATTCAAAGTGTTCACATCTCGAAGTTTATCCCAAACACGACCTACATCATAAAAGGGAACAATACTCAATTGAAAGAACTGATCCCAAAAGGAAAAACTTCCTACCCGGTAACGTAATTCAATATTATAAAACCCAATGACTGGTCCAAAAAAACGTTCTTGCCTATATCCTCTCAGTGTATTCTGTCCTCCAAGAGCACCAAACGGACCATCGATGGAAAAAAGATATCGGTATTCAAAAAACGGAACCTCACCCTCAATTTTTGTGAGTGCGACCCGCTGTGCGATCACAAACTCTTCAAAAAGTTTTGGGAAGGGTTGATAAAAGTTTTTTGCTTGGGCGAAATGCCTTATATAATTAAAATCAGAACCGATAGTTCTTTCTGATTTGTTGATATTGTATTCAATGAGCCAACCACGATCTGGATCTGGTTCATAATCTCTTGTATCATAAGCAATCCCCGCACGAACATAATTTAGGTTCCCACCATGGATTCCGATGATCTTTCCTGCATTGGCATCTTCTGTAATTTTAGAACTGCCTTCGATTGCCGGGACTCGCACTCCTGTCAAAGGCTCTCTACCCTCTGTCGAAGTTCCGTCATACCGCCTCACTGCATTTTTCGAGAACTCGACTCCCGCCCAAACTCTGAAAACTTGGAAAATGGTTTTATCTGCAGCAAATTGCCCATAAGTAGTTTCAAATTGGTAGTCATGGTAATGTTGGTTCGAACTAAACTCTTTCCCTGGCCCACGATTCCGTGTATAAGAGTTGGCATTTTCAAAATCTGAATAGGTGGCATTTCTAGTGATACGACTGCCATCTACATTTCTATCTTTGAAATAAAGTGGCTCTAAACTCTCCGTTCCCACACCAAAATACTGATTATAAAAACTAGCATCGTGACCCACGTAAGCTCTAAGTCTATACGCGGTATCAGCAAAATAAGGAGCATCCCATGCTAAATAATTATTTTGAGTTCCGCGATTGGTTCGGTAAACTCCCACATTGAATAAATGTTCGTACGGAGTGTATTTAAAAGAAGAGTCTGCTTTCGTTCCATTATAAAAAATGTTGGTAAGCACTCCAAGACCAGATCCATTGACGGCATCGTTCCCAAACAAAGGAAGGCCGGTAGCATACCAACCTTCTTTTTTAGTGGCTAGTTCCTTTTCATCTAATTTTTTAAATTCACCGAGCCATTCTGGTACATCCGATTTTCTCTCTTGAGCAACCAGGGAAACTGATGGCCATGTTGATACAATTACCAACAAAGAAATCAGATTCCGAAAGAACATTAGAGTTACTTTACTTCACGAACTTGGATGGTTTCGACTCGTTCTTCACCAGCAATGATATCAGAAAGGATGACTACCTTTTCCCCCATCTGCAAATATCCATTATTTACTAGAGTTTGGATGGCGAGTTTGATTGTTTTTTCTGGATCCGAAGAAAAATCAACCCGGTAAGGGATCACTCCTCTTGTCAGCCAAAGTTTCCGCCTAACAGACGTCATATTTGTAAATGCATGAACAATTGGATATTTCGGATGGAACGATGCCAGATTATTGGCAGTGATTCCCCGCCGAGTGATGGCAATGATGGCATGTGCTTGCATAGAATCTGCTAAATTTGCAGCAGAACGAGCCATCTCTTCTTTTTGGTCTTTTGGTTTTCTTTGTGCCGCAAGACCTAAGTTAATCGATAACTCCATACGACGTGCAATTTTATCCAACATCTCCACACAACGCACAGGATATTTTCCCATCGCCGTTTCACCGGACAACATAATGGCATCTGCCTCTTCATACACAGCATTGGCTACGTCAGTTACTTCTGCTCTTGTAGGGGATGGGTTTTGGATCATAGATTCCAATAAGTGGGTAGCGACAATGACACGTTTCCCTTCTTCTTGGCAACGTTTGATGATTCGTCTTTGGACAATGGGAAGTTCTTCGATTTCGATTTCCACTCCCAAATCCCCACGAGCCACCATAATCCCATCAGATTCACGAATGATGGCATCTAAATTCTTTAAACCTTCTTGGTCTTCAATCTTGGCAATGATCTGTGCATGATGGTTCTTTTCATCAATGATGCCTCGAAGTTGTTTTACATCTTCTTGGGACCGAACAAAAGACAAAGCTACAAAATCAATATCCTCTTCTAATCCAAAAAGTATGTCTTTTAGGTCTTTCGGAGTGATCGAAGGTAAGTTGACCCGAATTCCAGGTAAATTGATATGTTTTCTAGATCCGAGTTTCCCGCCGTCTAATACGGTACAGACGAGCTCGTTTTCACGAATCTCTTGTACAGCTAAATTAATCAGCCCGTTGTCAACGGTAACTTTATCACCTACTTTTAAATCTTTTACGATATCACGATAGTTTACAAAAACACTCTGAGCTTCTGCTTCCATTCCTGGAATGATATGAAAAGTGAATGTTTCTCCCACTTTTAAGTGAAGATCATTTTGGACATCCCCAGTTCGAATTTCTGGTCCTTGTGTATCCAAAAGGATAGAAATAGGATGTTTATGTAATTCATCTTTATTGAGTGATTTGATGATACGAATGATCTTTCTATGAAACTCATGGTCCCCATGACTCATGTTGATCCTTGCGATGTTCATTCCAGCAAAAGCCAAACTTCGGATCATTTCTTTGGAAGCAGTCGCAGGACCGATGGTGCAAACGATTTTTGTTTTTCTAGCTCTTAATTGTTCTATAGCAGGCATAATTTAAGGTTTTAACCGAGGTAAGATTCTATTCAGAAAGTCTAATTGCGATTCAGCAATGTCGAATTTCTCTTGGTTTGGAAATTTTTCGCTTCTTTGGCGGTCACTCTCAGCTGACACTTTATCTAAAAGTTTTTTGCCATGTCGTTTTAGATAACCTGTAGAGACAAGAATCGGCCATGGAAATTTTTCCCTTTGGTTTCGGATCGGAAAACTATAGATTTCTTTTCCTCCGAATTTTTTTAGGAAAAAAATCAAATTCTCTTCAGTGAACTTTCCATTTAATTTGGAAAGAACATACTCACGGTCTGGATATACTCCAAACTCCCAAGCTTCATCTAAAATACGGATAATGGACTCAATGGATTCTTTCCATTTTTTCTCTTCTTCTGGGCTACCTTGTTTGACTGGTTCGGAGTCTTCTTCCCCACCATTAAATCCAGCAGTTGAGGATGTTGCCTGTTGTGATTGCTTGGATTTTTTATCAGCATCCTTTTCTGCTTCCTCTCGTTCTTTGAGACGTGCCTTAACCAAACGATCTCTCTCTTGAGAGATTTTTTTAGCTTTTTGACTCGCCAAATCCTTGTTTAACTGTTGCTGCAAACGAGCCTTAATCGGAGGGATTTCAAATTTATGGACAGTCATACTACCCATAATCATTCGCCAAATTCTAGTAAAAAACGGCAGGAACTGGAAAAGACTTTGTGCTTCGATTTCTTCCAACAACCGTTTAGGACTCTCATCATTCATATGAAGGGTCACGTTCATTTGATTCAAAACACGAATCTCTAAATCAGAATGTTTGATTTGAAAAGTTCGTTTTGCAGATTCAATCGCCTGCGGGATACAAGATTTATGAAGGATAAATTCATTATAAATTTTGTTATCCGCATACTCTGTATATAAAAGTTCAGGTTGCGATAAAAGGGAGGCACGAAACTCATCCGTTAAAGGTTCCCCACTGACACGAAGTAAATTGACTTCCACAATGCGGCCGGCCTCAGCAAGAAAGGCCATAAGATCATCGATTTGTTGTTTGCGTTTTTGTTTTTCTTCTCTTTCTTTATCTTTTTCGATAATCTCATTTAAAACCAAACACTCTTCGATGAGCGTCTTTTGATCCCCGTAAGAATCATTCATATATCCTTTAATTTCAGTTAGAAGATTACGAGGAGAACTCCAAGAATCCTCCGTGACCTCTCCCATAACTCCTAAATTTTTTAGAGCAGGATAAATCGTATTTTTTGTATAATCAATATAACCGTCATAACGATCTGCAATTTCGTTTGGTTTATTATACAGGAAAACACTTTTGTTGGCAGGTCTTGATGCAGAATCATTCCGAAAGAAAAACAAAATTTTATCATCCACCAATTGTTTCAAAATTGGTTTTAAGTGAATGATGATGGTTGCATCCTTTTGCACCTTGGTTTTGTCATAAGGACATTGGAATAAATTCCCAATTTCAGTGGACGCGTAAGTATCAAATAGCCTGTTGGAATCCACCGCGGCTTTGATGACTTTACGCATTTTTTCTTTACCAACATACTTTCTTTTTTCACCAAACCATCCCTTGATGGCCGCAGTAGAAAGTTCGTTTAAACCCAATGCATAACGGAATGCCGTTCCCCCATCAGAGGTAGTGGGTCTTGCAAAAACAGTATTGTGTTTGATAAATGTCTTTGGATTTTCTGGATCACCAGGTTCGTTCGGATGAAACTCTAAGACATTCATCTTTCTGATGATGGCTGGATTTTGTTTATAACTAAGATCGATCACATAATTTTCTGTACGATCACGATCAATGGAACTATCACGTTCAATTTGTTCTACATTGGGAAGGACTTTGTTCTGTAAAAACTTATCTGTCCATTCGAAAATCACAAGTAGTACTTTATAGATCCCTTTGTAGGAAAAGTCCCCCCGTGAATCCATAGCCTGTACCTTTTGAAGGCAGGCTGTGTAATCCATTACTTTTAATTCAGGGAGGTTGGGATCTAACATTTACCGAGTAAGTTCCTTAGTTAAAAAATCCTTTTTTGTACAATAACTCTGCATTCAAAATGGCAGCACCGGCCGCACCTCGAATCGTGTTATGCGAAAGTACTACCCATTTCCAATCCAAAATTGGATCTTCCCGTAGCCTTCCAACAACGGTAGTCATTCCTCTCCCTGTCTCTAAATCAAGACGTGGTTGAGGCCTATCATTTTCTTCGCGGTAGAGAATAGCCGGGTTTGGTGCACACGGCAATCCCAATTTCTGCGGTTCTCCTTGAAAATCGGCCCAAACCTTAAGAATGTCTTCTTTTTTTGGTTTTTTATCGAAAGAAACAGAAACACAAACCGTATGCCCGTCAAAAACGGGAACTCGATTGCAATGTGCAGAAATTTTGAAGTCTGCCGATTGGATGACTCCATCTTTCACAGTTCCCAAACATTTTTGTGGTTCGATTTCTGCTTTGTCTTCTTCCCCACCAATATAAGGAACCACATTCCCAAGAATGTCCATAGTGGGAACTCCAGGGTATCCTGCTCCCGAAATGGCCTGCATAGAAAATAACATCACAGACTTAAGTCCAAACGCATCCATGAGAGGTTTGAGTGAAATCGTCACACCCATAATTGTACAGTTGGAGTTGGTAATGATTTTTCCTTTCGTCTTTTGGAATTGCAAAACATCCAAATGATTTGCATTCACTTCCGCAGAGAGGATAGGAACATTCGGATCCATTCTATGGTTCTTCGAATTGGAAAGAACCATCACTCCCGCTTCTGCATAAGCAGTTTCTACTTCTCCAGCAATGGAGGCATCAAGACCACTAAACACGAGTTGCACGCCCTTCGTGACTTCTGGATTTGGTAACGTAATGATAATATCTTTCGCGTATGCAGGGATATCGGATGAAATCTTCCAACGAGATTTCATAACCTCACCATAAGTTTGGCCGGCACTTTTTTCTGAAGCTGCCAAATGAGTCACCGTGAAATAAGGGTGATTCTCCAAAAGTTGAATGAATCTTTGACCGACGGAACCTGTTGCTCCCAGGACTCCAACTTTGATTTTTTCCATAAAATTCCTTATCTAATGTAAGGATTGAAAAACATCCTATTTCGGAAAGAGATTTCCAATTCTTTTGGCATAAATCGGATTCATTTGTTCCATTCCCACATATGTGAAGTGGTGGAAGTCAGAAAAACCCTGCATGGGTAAAGTTCGGTGGATGTCCCAATAATGTACAGACCCGCCTGCCAAAGACTCCAGATAGGCCAAATGATCCTGATACCATTTCGAACCTTCATACCAATCTAGTGAGATGGGATTTTCAGGATTATTGATGAGTAAAAAACGAACATTTCTTTCACGGAAGTGATCTGCGATTTTTTTAAGATACCGAAAGTGAAAATAAGGCCGAAAGCTTTCCTCTCGGATCCTTTCTTTTGCCAATTTTAGGGCAACAAGATATCCGATGCCCGGCCTCTTTTCCAAGCCATCGAGCAATCGGTATTGAAAATACTTTCGGTATTCCTCGTCTTTCATTCCTATGTAGCGAAAGTCTTCAGTCCTAGGTTCCCTTTCGTATTGGATTTCAGACTTAGCTTCTTCTAGTCCAAAAGTTTGCTCCAAACGAACACCCATAGGGTCATAATGATAATCTAAATACGCACCTGTCGCCTGGTTGGCAAACCACACTCGCTCTAAGTTTACAGTGACTAACTTTTTAGAATCAAAGAAATTAGAATCTAAATACAGACGAACCCAACCTTCTTTTTCTAGTAAAATTTCTTGGTTGTGGGTTCCGTTCGAAATTTGCATCCGACAGGGTTTCCCTGCCAAAAGAAAGGAGGTAACCTCGACCCAAAAACCTTTGTTTTTGATTTTTTCTGTGGGATAAAAACTAAACTTTTGACCCGTCCAACCAAGGCCGTTGATTCCTTCTGGAATGAGAGCCCCGGCGTATGCATGATAGCTAGTATTTCGACCAAACCTATGTTGGATCAAATTCTGCAAATTTTGCTGATAGATATCTTTGTATCGATAAAAAGAAAACCCCGAAGAAAGAACATATTTAGACCAGGTTTCCCAGTCCATAGAAGACCCAACCTCGAGTAGGGTTTCCCAAGGGAATACCCATAAAGACTGCGGAGCTTCTCCAAAAGTAAGTGCATCTTTGACAACAACAGATTCATCGACAGAATCATTTCTACCCTCAGGAAAGATAACGTACGTTCGGTGAAGACGATAATCTATAAAATTAACCGGATAAACCACCAAATCCGGCTCCAACGGATCTAACCAACCCAGGAGTAGATACACATATAGCGGACTATTCCCTGCGTATGCTAAATAAAAAACATCTACATCCAAATCAAAATCTATGAGCAAAGATTCTTTTAATTTCCTTGCATCGATCGAATAGTAAGCAACAGAACTTCCTACGATGATGATTCTCTTTTTTGTTTTAGGAAGTTTTCGAATTCTCTCATATTCATATAAAAAATTAAAAAAATGGTTCGTGTTCCAAGGAGACTCGTTTGGTAACAAAAACTGAAGTTTTTTAAAAAAGAAAAAATCAATCGCAAATAAGGAAAAAAGGAAGAACGATACGAACAATAACCTTTGTTTCATACTACCCCCTAAAAAACAAAATACACAAAAGGTTTGCTATCGGCCGAAAACAAAACAATCAAAATAAGGAAAACCGAAGCAAAAATAGAAAAAACCAGCGTTTTCCCTAAGGAAATTTGCCATTTTTGAAAAGCACCTAACAATTGCTTATTGTCATCAAAATAATACTTACCCAAAATATGCCCGATAAAAATAAAAAAAACGCAGTAAAGAAAACTCATTTCTAGGGTGTACGGGAGAGAAAAACCCTCTTTTTTTGTGAAAAGACCCTGTAGGTAGCACAGAGAACTCCCGAAATCTGAACTTCGAAAGAAAATCCAAAGCAAACTTACCAAAAGAAAAGTTCCTAAAATTCGAATCGGTCGCATCCAACCAGAACTCCATAACTGCCAGCGACCAGAACCCCATCTTTCAAAAATCAATAACAACCCATGGCAACTCCCCCAAATGACAAAATTCCAAGAAGCGCCATGCCATAAGCCACCAATGGCCATCACGAGAAATAAATTCCGATATGTAAAAAGTTCTCCGATCCGATTTCCACCAAGAGAGATATAAAGATATTTTTTAAGCCACCCAGAAAGAGAAATATGCCAACGAGTCCAAAATTCGGAAAACCCAGCAGATAGATAAGGCATCTTAAAATTTTCCGGCAAGCGGAACCCGAAGAGAAGTGCCGCCCCCTGGGCAATATCTGTGTAACCCGAAAAATCACAATAAATCTGGAAGGAATAGGAAAACATTCCCACCCATAGGGCTTTGGAAGAAATCTCACTTATGTGAGAAAAAACAAAGTCAGAAGTCTCTGCCAAATGATCCGCGAGCACCATCTTTTTAAATAATCCGAGGAGGATGAGAAAAACCGCAAAAACAATTGGAATTCTGAGAAAGGGGAGAGGCCTACGAATCTGAGGTAAAAAGGATTTTGCCGTAACGATGGGACCGGCCACTAGTTGCGGGAAAAAAGAAAGAAAGAGAAGGTAGGAAAAAAAACTCTTTTCAGGAGCCAATTCTCTCCGGTAGACATCAACCAAATAAGAAATGGATTGGAAAGTGTAAAAAGAAATTCCTACAGGAAGGAGCCAATGGGTCCAGAATTCTGGATTGTTAGAGAGAGGAGTTCCTAAAATATATGCCCAATTTTCATCAATAAATTGCCCATATTTAAAAAAAATCAAAATTCCGAGACTATTAATGAGAGAAACCCCCAAAATAAGCCTGCGAAAAGGCAGGGATTTGGCAAAACCAAGAACCCGGGCCAAAGAAAAATCAACAAAACCCACCCAGAAGAGTAGGAGAAAGTAGAACGGGTGCCAAAAAGAGTAAAAAATAACACTAATAACAATCAAATAAATGACCAATATTAATCTATAATATGAATAATCAACATTATCTTTTAGCTTAAATTTATGTAAAAAGTATCGCAAGCAATACCATAGGGCTAAGGAAGCGAGAAGGAATACCGCAAAGACAGCAGAATTAAAAAGCATATTTCTGATTAATAATAATCAATTAGACATTATACTTGCACTTTACCCCACAATTAGGGCAGGTGCAAGTCACTTCAGCCTTTACCCTTCTTCCTTGGGCGCCTTCCACCTTCCCAACTGCTACAAAATCAAACACTATCCCTTCTGGGACGAAGTGCCCGGAGCCATATTTGGCCGTTCCTTCAATTAAATTAGAACATGCGTGGCATTTCACCCTGAGTCGTATCGTTTCAGCCATATAAAAAAGAACGGTCGGTTGAAAACAAAAGCCTGGCAACCACTATTCAAACTCCTGCCAATTTTACATACGCATGCATTTTCGATACACATGACATTTTGGCACGATTTTAATGTAGTTTGACCAGCTTTCCCCTTGGGACCCGATCCCCTCGAGGGTGAGGGTGGGCCTCGGATCTTGCAAAAAGTAAGATAAGTTCCACTAAATGCCCGGATCTGGGCTACTCCTTGCGGTACATCATTAATGAAAATCGCTGATTTCCTTGAAAATTCTTCCTGTGCTAACTACAGGCCGAAACATCGATTTTCCCCTTATTTTTAAACAAAAACCTTGGAGGACTGCAGATCAAGCAGATAGGTTCTCCTTGCTTGATCTGCCCAATTCCCGCCATCCAATGGCACACGAAAATTCCCAAGCTTCTATGCCCTTCCTGGAGCCCTGCGCAAAAATCAAATCCCTTTTCCTTTGGAGGAACTGCAGGTAGTGCCGAATCCCGGGCAAAGAGGACAATTGCCCATACCTAGACTGCCGAAAGAGGAACATGCCGGTAATTGGCTGCCCAAGCATGAACAGTGGGTGCCGTAACCCAAACAGCGAATCTTTCCCTAACAATGGTTTGGTGACCAGAATTGGCCATATAGAAGTCTCCCGAGCCATCTCCAATAAATGCCTAAATTTGATCAGTTTTTTTGACTTTTAGATGGTTCTAGCGGATTTAGCCTGCGATACGAATGAAAGACGCAGTAAATGCTTAAAAATGGGCAGTCTATGCTGATTTCTGCTTATGTCTCGCACAAGGAGAAAAGTATGATTTCCCCCTGTGCGCAGCACAGGAAGGTCTCAAAGCTAGGAAACTTTGTTGGTTTTAAGCCTTTTTCGTTGAAGATTTAGGGGAAGACTTCCCCTTCTTTACAGGAGTTGTGGATTTGGATGTTCCACTCTTTGATTTGGAGCTAGCTGACTTCTTTGCAGATGGTTTGGAGCCAGAAGCACGATCTGCGGAAGACCTGTCCTCTTCTCCAGCGAGAAGGTCGCTGGGAACACGGCCATTTCGTTTGACCATGTAGATGAAGTGTCGGACATACTGTGTGTATGGCTCAGGGATGGTTTTAGGATCGAAATTCTTTGGATCCTGGAGGAGCTGGTTGACAACGGCCAGAGGGAGGTCGTCCTTACTGGTCGCCATAAGAATTTCCAATCGTTTGCAGATCTCTGAGTCATTGACTTCAGTAGAGAGTTTTCGCATGGCGTTAAGAAATTTTTGGAAGGCAACTCGCTTCGGCTGAGACATATCCCCAGAAAACTAAAAAGTCCTGGGTTGGCAATCGATTTTACGCAGGAATACCCAAGGGCTCCCTCAAAAACAAAATCAATTTTGTTATCTCTCTCTTGGTCAGTCTCAGAGAAAAATTTAGATCTAGAGGAAGGAAATTTCTCAACTCCCGCCTTAACAAAAAGAATAGAGGACTGGGAATCCGAAAGATCAGAAGATTTGAGAAAACCTCCCGATTGAGTTTCCCCCACCGAGGATTCGTTCACGGCAAGTTCTGTTGCTTCCGAAACCACCACCTCAAAAACCAATCCGTCCTTAAGTTCAATGGGCGTGAGAAGTTCATCGTTTGGAATGATAACAGGGAGATCCGCTTCGTCTGCGAATAGGCCCGAAACAGGAAAAATAAAAAAAATCGAAACCAGGGCCAGAAGGGTCCCTTTTTGCAACTTTTGTGCCAGATTTTTTATTTTTCCAGAGAAAATCATAGGATTATCCTCAGTTTTCAACGAAATCAGGCAAAAATAAAGCTTTTTTTAGGCAATTTTGATTATTTTTTTAGGATCTGGGAGCGGACGCGAAGCTTCCATTCCCAGAGAACAATTTCATGTTCTAGGTCTTGTGCGGTCTCTTGTTCCTTTGCTAGGAGAGCATAGATCATATTTGAGATTTCTTTTGAAAATCCCGAGTCCAATTCTTTCTCAAAATCCTCTACACGGAATTCCAAAATTAAAACTGCTAATCGGAAAGCTTCGTTCATAGCAATGAGCTGATTTTTCACCACATCCAATTCTGGCTTTTTCAATTCGTTTTTGATCATCACATCCAAAAAGGTTCGGATGAACATTACATCATCGGAAGAGAGATGGAAATCGAGAAGAAGCTGTTTTACCTTATCAAGCTCCATGGCTCGGAGATGGATCCTTGCCAAGAAAACCGGGTTTTCGCTGTAGGTATTTAGGTTCTGGTTTTTGGCAACATCCGTGGCCCGAACCTTGTCATAATCGACGACTCCCTTATCCTTGGATTCGTCTGTTTTTGGAGACTGGGATTCAGCAGAAGTATTGATCCTTTTTTTGATCACAAGGATATTCATACTCGGGTATCTGATTTTGAAAGAAACCATATCGGACCGAGGGATTTCTTCATCCACGACCAAAAACTGAGCCTGCTCCCCTCTCTCCCAAGCTGCCATCAGCTCTTCTTTATTTTTATAATGATAGATGACTACAGGCAGAACGTCACTGAGACTCCCTGTTCCCAGATAGATGGTTTTGATTTCGTTAGAAAAACCATGTTGGTAAGGAATGACCAATTTCCCGGCTTTGACATTGACGAAAGATAACTCCCCCAAGTGGAAATGGGAAACGTCAAAATCATCCCCAAAAAACCCGACACGAGGGACATTGACAACGATGGAATTGTTCCTCGCACCCTTCGGCACCTCAGGTCCAGAATCAGTAAAAACAACGTAAGTCAGCTTGGAGAGTCGGACTTTGACAAGAAACCCTGCCGGGGTTTTCCGTTCCTCGTATACAGTATCATCCATTTTTACATTAAACCAAGCTGTTTCATTTTATATTGGAGAGATCCTCTCGAAATGCCCAAGGCCTTTGCCATCCGAATTTGGTTGCCCGAAAAGATCCGCATGGCCAGGAGAATCTTCTGCCTTTCTAAGGCCTCTGTTCCACGCCGCAAGTCTAAATCTTCGGCGTCGGGAATCTCTAAATCCATCTTGGATTTTCCTGGTTCTAAATCTGCTGGTTCGACCCGACTGGTTCGGCAGGTCAAAATCCCCGTAAGAATTGCATTCCGTAAATCGGCAAAATTTTCCGCATACGGCCGGGAAACCAATTCTTGCAAACTTTGATCCGCGAGCTGTAAGCCGGATCGGTTTTGTGAACCAGACAACTCTTCAAATATAACCTGAACTAAAGACTGCAATTTTACTTTCGAAAGAAACCTGAGCGATGGTAGTACCAACGAATTTTTTCGGAGAAATCTTTCAAACTCTGGTAATATTTCTTGGTTTGTTTCTTCGGATCCGAGTAAAAAAAGTGATCCAGAATATCCCGACTTGGACCACCAATCGGAGAGGATTTGCTGTTGCCCCAGATTCAAAGTTTGGATTCCCGCAAGAACCAAACTCCCCTGTTCTAACTCAGCCCCCCAAGCAGAGAGCGCTTTTTCCAATTTCCCAAAATGTTCAGGCAAAGACTCCACAACAAGGAAAGGAGCTCCAGGAAATTGGGACTGGTGGATCCACTTCGCCAGAGTTTTTTTGCCGGACCCTGGCGGGCCAAGAATCGTTAGAATTTTTTGCTTCACAAATTCTTGTTGGGCTAGATCTAAATTGGGAATTTCTTTACGATAAAGAGAATGAGAATTTTCATCCCTAGAGGCTTCCGGAACGTTCAAACCAGTTCTAGTTCTTCCCCATGCGTTTCCAATTTTTTCTGCAAAAAGTGAAAGAAAAATTCCTGCAGGAATGGTGAGACTTTCCTCCAATTCTACCAGAAGAAACCCAACCGCTCCCCGCCCGGAGGAGATCCGAATGGCGGCGGCATTTGTTTTTTTCCCAAATAATTCAAACTCTGCCCCCGTAAAAAACACAGGTTCTGGAGAGTGCATCAGCTCTTCCCAGTGCAAAGATCCGCGGTTTAAAAAAGAATAATAGAACCCATCTTCTCCATACCCGAAGCTAGCAGACTCATAAAAGGAATCTTCTCCCTCTGCTTTCAAAACTACCACGCCAGCAGAGAATCCTAACTCCGTACATAACCCTTCCCATAAAACAGGAAGGACAGAATCCATCCAATCCTTGCCATTTTTTTCAGAGGCAAGCAGGGAAATGGCTTGAGAAGGCATGCTATGAAACTGTTTAAATTTAATCACTTTGTCAAGTACGTACCTATTTGAATGTCGGATGTCCGACGCAAACAGAGGAGATAGTTTTTGCTAATTTTCTGTATGTCGGATGTCCGACAATGAGGAGAGAAATGGCAGAAAAATCCTTTTTTTGCTCCTTTCTAAAAATACAATTGATCCCAAATTTTCGGCGAGAAAGCATACCATTTGGGAAGGGAAAAAGAGAGAGATGATCACCATTGCAGTTGCAAACCAAAAAGGCGGAGAAGGAAAGACCACTACTTCTTTGAATCTTGCCATGGGGCTCGCCCGTCGAAATCACAAGACCCTGCTCATTGATATGGACCCTCAGGCAAATTCTACAGGAATTTTTCTGAACCCTGAAACTGTTGAAAAAGATTTAGCTCATCTCTTCCAAAACGCAACTAGTCTCAAAGAAATCATTGCACCGGCGTATAACGAACATTTGTGGGTAGCGCCATCTAGCATGCGTTTGGCGGAAATGGAAACAGTTTCCGTAAATTCCGTAGAGGCACCGTACATTTTAAGAGACTCGCTTTCTGGAATCAAAGATTTTGAGTTTGTCATCATTGACTGTCCCCCTTCTCTTTCTATCTTTACCGTAAACAGTCTTGTGGCCGCAAATTACGTACTCATCCCTCTCCAGGCTGAAAAATTTTCCATGGATGGAATCATGGGCCTCCAGCAGACCATCTCTTCGATTAAAAAAAGAATCAACCCTGACTTGGAAATCCTAGGAGCTCTCATCACCCAACTCAAACCGCAGACCTTACTCACCAAAACCATTCTGCCGGTTTTGACCAAATACTTCCGTATCTTCGAACATACGATTTCTGATGGGGTGGCCATTGGAGAAAGCCACTTAGCAAAAAAATCCGTATTTGATTACAATCGCTCTTCCAGACAGTCCCAAGAATACGAAGGGTTTATTGAGGAGGTTCTCCATGAGCTTAAAAAGTAAACGCCTCGGAACTCTCGCCGATATCTACCAAGCAGAAAATTTGGATGGGACGATCCGAACCATTCGGATGGAGAAAATCCAACCCTCGGAATACCAACCGAGACAAGAAAGGAAAAAAGGAATCGAGGAATTGGCCCAAACCCTTAAGGCAGATGGGTTATTGCAACCCATCATTGTTTCCAAAGGAGAAAGGGAAGGTAGTTATAAAATCATCGCGGGAGAGCGGAGATACCATGCCGCGAAGTCCCTCGGTTGGTCCGAAATAGAATGTAAAATTCTAAATCGCCCTGACAAAGAAATTTATAAATTAGCAGTCATCGAAAACCTACAAAGAGAAAACCTATCCCCTTATGAGGAAGTGGATGCCCTTCTCTTCCTAAAAAATTCCCACAACTATACAGACCAGGAACTGGGGGACCTTTTTGGAAAAAGCCGAAGTTATATGACAGAGGTTCTTTCCATCACATCGATGTCAAAAGCAGACCTCGAGAAATGCAAAAAAAATGAAATCTACAATAAGAACCTTCTCGTACAAGCAGCCCAAGCCGCAAAAAAAGGAAGTTTGGATGAATTTCTAACCCTCTTTCACAAAGGGGCATTAAAAACCGTTAGAGACGCCAAAGACTTTAACAAACAAACGAAATCAGGGGAATCGAATTCCCATAAAACCCAATCCCTCTCAGGATACAAAATCCGAAGAACGGGAACAGGAATCCAAATCCTTTCAGACGATGAAATCCTTCTGGGTGATATCTATAAATTCATCCGCAAAGAATTAGTGAAAAAATACGGGGATTCGGCATAACCCAATCAGGTACTAAGCAGTCAAGTACTAAGGAAAAAAATTTTCAGTACTTCTTAGGAAATTTGCTGTACGAACTTGACATCTGCCGGAATCCGACAATAATGTGACATAATAAAAGCAATTTGAGTTTGAGCAAACGTTTCTTAAAGAACTAAGAGACGTGGGGTCTGTAGTATCCCGAACCCGAAAGATAAAAAAATTCCCCTGGGATTCCAGGGGGTCGGGGTTTCCCGAAGGAATGTTGTTGGATGAGACATAATTAACATTATGTCAGATAATGTCAACTCCTTCGTAAAATTTGCTTAAATTTGGTTTAATTTTTGCAGAAAAGCGGAGGAGCTTTTGTGAGCGACCAGCGCCATCCCTATATCCGACTGATGACCGACATCATAGATTCTGGTGTTTGGGCAGAGCTTTCTCATGCCGCCAAAACCCTCTACCCGGTCCTACTCAAATTCAGCGATTACAATTTCAAACCAGTCTGGCCAAATACAGAGACATTGATGAGGCTTACGGGTTTCAAAACGAAAAAGTCCATTGTATCTGCAAAAAAAGAACTCACTCAAGCAGGACTACTCTACCAAGTTCCAGGGAGCGGTAGAACTTCGACAAGATACCATTTTTCCTTCCATTATGAGGGGTCCAGAATTACCCCTCTGGGGGATACAAACCTACCCCTCAGGGATTCCGAGATGGGTGCCTCTGGGGGATCAAAACCATCGGTTCAGGGGGGTGCGGATGGAACCCCTAACCATATTAATATAACTATATCCAATACAAACAATGTACCGGCACCGCCGGCCACTTTGGAAATGGGCAAGGAAAAGGAAGAGAAAAAAGCCTTCGAAAACTTAGTCGAAACTTTCGGGCCTGAAATTGCTTTGGAAGCTTACAAAAGAGCAGTATCTTTGCACATGGAATCAAACCCAACTTATTTGCAATCTCTATGTAGAGAGATCATTTCTTCACAAAGGCAGGAAGTGATTAAAAATGAGCAAAAATCCACTTCCGAGGATGTGTTTTCCCATCCGGCCTCTTGGTCTGGTTTTTTATCCTGGGCAAGTAAAGAACTGACACAGTCCTCTTGGAACCAATTGGAAAGAGTGCAAGTGCAAACCGACGGAAATGTGATCATCGTCAATTCCACTCTCCAAGGGCATTTGCGCCAAATTGTGCAGATGTATTTTACGGAAAAAGTAAAACCAAGCGTCCTTGTCGTTTTTTCAGAGAAAGAAGAAGGATCTCGCCTCAGTGAAATTCGATAGACTGGATAGAAAAACGGTATTTTTTGGAAGGAATTAGCATCAAAAAGCGCAATGAAAGATCATTTAATCCGCACAAGCCACCCCTACTCTCTGCCCATCAAATCCGTTTCCACTTCAGGAACTTACGAAGTCAAAAACGAAGAATTTTTATCCTTTTTTGAAGAAAAAGAACAATCTTCTCTTTCTTCCATCATCTTTAAGTTTGATGACGTTGTGTATTTTAATGGAATCGAACTTTTACCAGGCAAAGATGGTTTAGATTTTTTTCCTGATTCATTTCGATTTGAGTTATCTCACGATGGGAAGTATTGGGAGCCTATTTTACAGGAATCTTCTTTTCGAAAGTCTTTTAAAACGTCCGCAAAGTGGTTATTTTCTCTTACTAGCGCCCGTTATGTGAAGTTTGTCTCGAAGATTTCTAGAAAAGCAAGTAATGGAAAAAATAGGATCAGTTTTGGACAACTTAAGATACTCATCACTGGAATCCAATCCATTCAGGCAAGTTCCGAATTAGATCGATTGTTTGTAAAAGAAAACCTTTTTGATACAAGGCCAGACTATGGGTGGTCTTCTAAGAAAAAAGAAGAACCAGAAGAGGAATATGTAATTCTAGATATGGGTTCTGTGAACCGCATTGAAGAAATGCGTATGCTCACTAAAAATGATCCTATTACCAATTTCCCGGAGAGATTTGTTACTTATTATAGCGAAGATGATTTAACTTGGCACCAATTACATGAAGAAAATTTCTTTCTCTCCGAACCAGGGACCTGGTATAAGTGGAGATTTTCTCCTGTAAATTTAAGATTCTTAAAACTTGTTTTTTTCCAAGAGAAACAACCAAATAAAAAAGATTATATCACCGAAGTCATAGAACTCGAGTTATACTCAAGTCCAGACAAAAAAGATTACGGTGGGCCAGCAAGAGAGCCCCTCCCCTATGCTTCTGTCCTTCGTTCTGGGATCATCCGATTGGCTGTGGATGGAGAAGTAAAAGAAGGTGTTGTGGTCCAAGCAAATGACAGAAGACTTCGAGATGCCACGACCGAATACCGAGGGATTGTTGAACTAGCGTCGGATGGGGAAGAAAAACCTGGAGTTGCTGTCCAAGGAAATGATAAACGCCTAAAAATCGCCACCGAACTTACTCATGGTCTGGTTCGGCTGTCAAGAAGTGGGGAAGCACGTCCAGGTCTTGTCGTTCAATCTGATGATGAACGTTTGCGAAGTGCCTCTACGGATCATCCTGGGATCGTGGAGCTTGCGTTAGATGGCGAAACTCGCCCTGGAGTTGCCGTCCAAGGAAATGATTCTCGTTTGCGAGTTGCTACCAAAAAATCAATTGGTCTCGTACAACTTGCCGATTCTGGTGAGGTTGCCATTGATAAAGTTGTTACTGGCGATGACCCTAGACTTAGAGATGCTACAAACACTGCGAAAGGGATTGTGCAACTAGCTCCTAATGGGGGAGAAGAGTCAAATACCGTCGTGCAAGGAAATGATAAACGTCTAAAACATGCGAGTACTGAATTACATGGAATTGTACAACTCGCTCATTCTGGTGAAGCGAAACCAGGTGCTGTTGTCCAAGGAAATGACAAACGATTGGCGAAGGCTGGGTTTGAAGATGCTGGAATTGTTTTACTTGCAAATCATGGAGAAGCGATCCCCGGTAAGGTTGTGCTTTCTGATGACCCAAGGTTGTCGGACAAACGAGATCCAAAGCCGCATACTCATGCTTATGCGGAAAAAGAACATGATTTTAATTCCCACACAGGTCTTCTAAAGATCACTGGCGAAGCTGAAGGTTCCGCTAAAGGATTTGTCCCTCCACAGGCAAAAGATGCGATTATTTATGGAAAAAATACCAAACCGGGGACTGGTGTTTCCGGTGTTTCGAATGGAATTGGTGTTTCTGGGTTTGGAAATTCTATTGGGATCTATGGAATCTCTAAAGGAAAGGATTCAAAACAATCTGCTGGAATCTTAGGTGCCGGAACTACGGCACCAGGGGGACGGTTCCTCTCCCAATCTGATTTTGCCCTTGTAGTGGATGGAAAAGGAATCCCGGAATTGGAACTATCTGGTTCAGGCAAAGCCATCTATGCGAATGGAGAATCCTTGTTTGAAGGGAATCTTCGCATTACAAAAGAAGGTGGCGAAGAATGTATTGCACGTTATTTCCGATTGGATGGAAAAGACGTTGTGACTGCAGGGGATTTACTTGTGGCAACGGAAGAACCAGGAGTTCTTGGAAGATCGAAACACCCCTACTCTACGAATGTGATAGGAGTCTGTGTTTCTAATGCACATGTGGTTTTTGGAAAACAAGAAAAAGCAGTAGAATACGTACTTGTGGCTTTACTCGGAATTGCAAAGATCCATGTGGATGCAACCCAGGTCCCGATTTATCCTGGAGATCTTTTAGTGTCGGGACTTTCTTCTGGTCATGCAGTCAAAGCGGATCCTTCCAAATTGAAACCAGGAATGCTTGTTGCAAAAGCAGTGGAGGCTTGTAAACGGGACAAAGGAAATATCCTTTGTATGTTAACTTTCTCCTAAGAACAAGGGAAGTGAGGTGGGTTTTTGAATGAAACCTGCCTGTACCGCGCGTTTGAGTAGATATTCCACTGCTCCGTGTCCTTCTTCTCCCAGATTTTTCGTAAAATCATTCACATACAAATTGATATGAGATTTGATCACCGCATCATCTTTGTTTTGTGAATTGGTTCGGATGTAATCCATCATTTCTTTTGGTTCCAAATAGGCTGATCTTAAACTTTCTTTTAGATTGGCTTGGAACTTAAGTGCTTCCTCGCGAGGGATGTCCCGACGTATGGCAATCGCACCTAAGGGGATTGGGTATCCTGTGGAACTCTCCCACCATTCTCCAAGATCTATAACTTTTTCCATTCCCCTTGCTTCATAGGTAAATCTTTCTTCGTGGATGATCACTCCAAGACTCTCTTCTTCGCTAATTACTTTGGGAATGATTTCATCATAACGAAGTGGAGTTGGTTTGTGTTTTCCATCTGTGTATAAGGAAAGTAAGAGGTTTGCTGTAGTCAAAAGTCCAGGGATGTATAAGTTTTTGTAATTGGTGAGGTTTGTGTTTGAGTTCTTTTTTCTGACAACAATGGGTCCACAACCTCTTCCCAATGCAGAACCGGTCTCTAATAGAATGTATTTTTCGATAATGTGAAAATAAGCTGCAAACGAAAGTTTTGTAACAGGAAATTTCCCTTGGAAAGCAAATTCGTTTAGGTTTTCTACATCATAGAGTTCTTCTTTTACAGGGTAATTTGTGTTTCGAATTAGATGGTAAAAAAGAAAAGTATCGTTTGGGCATGGTGAATAAGCAAGAGATATCATTGGTTTAAGAAAAACTCCTTTGTTTGTGTGATCCAGAGAATACGAACAATTAAAAATACAAATAGGGTGATAGAAATTCCAAGGAACAAACGTAAAAAAAGTTTTTCCCGTGCTTTCTCTAACAATAAGGAGAAAGGTAAAATCAAAGTGAACATTCTACTTAAGTTGTCGAAGGACCGCCAATATCCTTGTTCTGCAATCAGAATCACAAACAAACTGCCAAAGATGGGAACGAGTAAGTAAATATCGGTAGAGAATGATTTTTTTAGTGATTGGATGCTTGTGATGGTAAGTGCCACAAAGGAAACAAAAAACAAAATTTTGGGTAGTTCTTTGAGTTTGAACTGAAAAGAGTCTCCTTCCTTAAAACTTTTAAAAAAACCAAATAATGGAAGGTCTGTCATATCTCGAAAGCCAAGAGGATTGGTTCCTAGATGGTTTGGTGGATAAAGTAGTCCATACCCTACGAGGCAAATGAATGCAAACGCAGGAAATGAATATAGGAATACATTTCTCCATTCTTTATCTTTTAGATTTTTGAGAAGGATCGGTGCAAGAAATAATACACCCAACTCGCGAGTGATTACCATCAGGAAAAAAAAGAAAACAGCAAGTAGGTCTTTTTTATTTTGATAAAAATAAAAAGCAATGATCCCAAAGCTAACAAAGAGTGAATCTGCAACTAAAAGTAAATTTGAGTTTAAAGAGAAGGGAGAGAATAAATAAAAAACAATCATCCATTTGTTTTTTTCGGGGAGAAGAGAATACAAACAAAATACAGATAGAAAAAATAGTATAAAAAGAAAACAAAGAGTGATCTCTGGATAATACGAAAAACCAATGAGTTTGGAAATAACACCAGCGAATAAAGAAAGGCCGATTCTGTGGAATCGAAAATGATAAGAGTCTACAATTAGACCCCAATCACCAGAGGCGAACAGATCTTTTGCGAGAAAATAAAAAAACTGCCCGTCGTAACCTCCCGATTTATAAATCACAAAATTGGGATCGACTAAATCTGGATTGATTTCGTAAAAACCTTCCCAGATTCCTATTAAAGCAGAAAGGGAATGGTCATAGGGCGTTATCTTGAAATAAGTGAGCCCCCCTACTCCTAAAGCGAAAAAAAACATCAGAACCCAAAGATGGCGTAGCTTCACTCTTCCATTTTGCAAAATTTAACAGATTCGGAAAGGAATTTCTCTGGAATTTTACGAAGATTCTGACAGTTTGTATCCAAAGTTGGGGCAAATGAAAGAAGTTCTCGTTACAATCCAAAGTGTTTATCAGTATTTAGAAAAACTTGGCCCCAAAAAATCCTTCCAGATTTTAAAAAACCTTGGGTATGAAAAGTTACTTTCTCTGACGGGAAAAGTTCCAAAAGAAAGGCTCATTGTTCTCACACATAAATTAAGTGAAGATACGGTTGTAGAACTCGTAAAACAAATTCCTGAGAAGATCCTTGTGGAGATGATTAAAGAAAACGAGGACGATGATCTAGTTTATTTTATCCATTCTCTTCCAATGACTGATCTTGCTCTTGTGTCTCGGAGCATCCCTCCTCACGATGTGGGCCTTTTGGCAAAAACTTTAGGAAAAGAAACGAGTGTAGAGATTCTGAAAACTTTGGGAATCGAGAAATCGATTGCGCTTCTCAAAGAAATTCCGATGAAAGATTTTCTTTGGTTGGTAGGGGAAATGAATGTTGGATCTGTGATCCAACTTGTCAGTGAACTTTCTGTCGCGGATTGCAAAAAATGGATCAAACAACGTGGATTGGAAGAGTTGCCGGTTCTCATTAAATTTTTTGGTGTGACAGGTGCACTATCTATTTTTCGAAAACTTGGGATGAACCAAGCGCTAGAAATGATGCGTCTACTCGGAACTCGTGAGATGTTGGAATTATCCCTTCTGTTATCTAAAATGCCGTTAGAGGAGAAAAATATACCTAGCCTAAATTTATTAAAACCAAATAGTTTGGCTTCCAAAACTAAACCAAAAGCGGTTCCTAAGAAAAAACAGATCCCAAAAAAGAAAAAAACTTCTAAACGTTAATATTCACTTTTGGAAAGTAAATGGTGAATTTACTCCCCAATCCCATTTTACTTTCTACGAAGATCTCGCCGGACATTTTGTCCACTAAAGACTTAACAATTGATAACCCAAGTCCCGTACCACCAATTTTTTTATTATCAGAGGAAGGGATTCGGAAGAATCGATCGAAAATTTGGTTTTTGTAATTTGGGTCGATCCCAAGACCTGTGTCTTCAACAGTGATTTCGATTTTGCCATTAGTTTCGCGGATAGAGATCCCGATTTTTCCTTTGGCAGTATATTTGAGGGCGTTTACATAAAGATTTGTGATGATCTGCGAGAATTCAAATTTGATTCCACGTAAGAAAAAACCTTTTTTGAGTGCTAAGTTCCATTCGATCGGTTTTCCTTTTGCTAGATGTGAATTCATGTGAATGACATCTTCAATGACAGGAACTGGATCAAAAATTTCAATCACCTCTGCCTCTTTGTCTTTTTCTCTAGAAGTTGTTAGTTTTAATAAGTTCTCGATTAAGAAACTCAGTCTTTTTGCGTTTTTATCAATGACTTCTAACATATTTTTATGTTCTGTGTTGAAGGGCAAAGAGGTATCTGATTTAAAAAATTCTAAGTAACCCCGAATATTTGTCATTGGGCTTCTGAGTTCATGACTTACGTTTGAGATAAACTCATGTTGTAAACGTTCTTGTTCCTTCTTTTCTGAGTTAGGACGGAATTGAACTTGGTATCTTTTTTTGGGTGAAAGTAAAATGGATGTAAAACTGATATCCACTTCTAATTTACTTCCATCTTTCAAAAGAATTTCGGAATCGGGAAGGGATAACATGGTGTCTGAGGATAAATCGGATCCGAATCGGAGTTGGTTTGATACTTGGTTGCCTAAAATGATATCTTCAATGTTCATTTTAGTGATATCTCCGCGCGTGTACCCGGTTAAAGATCGAAATTGATTGTTTGCCTCGAGAATACTTCCTGTGTCTGCATCAACGAGAGCGATTGCTTCTCGAGAAAATTCGAATAAATACCTATATTTTTCTTCTGAATATTGTAGATCGACTGCGGATCTATCTAATTTGATTTCTAAAATTGAAATTAAGTTTTCTAATTCAGTGATCTCTTCTCTTTGTAATTCTAGTTTTGCATTAAAAGAATCTAACATTGAGTTGACGAGAACTTTGACCCGGTTGTCTAACTGTAGGGTCTCGTCTGAGTTTAGGCGAGAGTTATAATTTCCTTGAAGGATATCCAAAACCACAGAATTGACATCGACGATTAGGTGCCTTACTGCATTAAGTTTTCTGTAGTTGATTTGTGATGGCGCGTGGAGTTTTGATTCGGCAGGTTCTTGGAAGCTGTTTAGTTTTCGCACATCGAATACTTTTTTAGGCGCCAGGGCTGACAGTATTTCCTCAAAATCAAGTGCGGATTTGACTGCTTCTGGTTGCATCACTCGTCTGATCAGTCGAAAGTATACGTCTTTTAAAAGAGGGAAAAGTGTGGTGGCATCTCCACTGTAAGAAAATACTCCCTTTTGGATGAGTGGATGTGCGTTTAAAAGGTTTTTTGTCTCCCCTACTCTTAGATGAGGATAAAAATGTGAGAGTTGTAAGTCTTCCCAAAGGTTACCGGTATTTTGGTTTGTATTTTGTAAAAAGTCGATAGCCTTTTTTACGGCCAAAAGAACAGCTGAAACTTCTCTTCCTGTTTTTAGGATTGCATCACCACTAAACGCAAGTAAGGTGGAAGGATAAAAAGACTTAGCTTCTAAAATTGGTAGTTCGAGTGTACCTGCAAAGTCTTGGAAGTTACGAAGAAAAGGGCTTGAAAACGGATCAGAGACTAATCCCAAACAAGACGGTTTTAAAAATTCTTTTTCCTCTAAAAATCCCGGGGTATCGGTATAACGAACCTTAACAGGATTTTTGGGAGCATATTCTTCGAGGAATTTTTCGGCAAATAGTCTTTCTACAGAATATTGGTGAGGGACAGGTAAGATGTAAGCTTTGTTCCTTGTGAGATCCTCTGGTTTGAATTGGAATCTCGAATAAAAAGAAAGAGGTGAGTGATAAAGATAAATCCCTTTATAAATTCGTTTTAATTTTGATTTTTTTAAGAAGCTATCTTGCAGGTAAGCTATTGTGGGGACTTCCCCTGCCTCTACTCGACCGGCGTCTAGTAATGACATAATTGCTTTATGGTGGGTGTTAACGTGAAGGGTGACTTTTACTCCGAACTCTTCAAAATAACCTTTTTTATAGGCGACTACAACTGGTAAGGAACTCAGTCGACTTGTTATACAAATCTGGATCACAGAGCAACAATCCCAGAAATAGGGATCGTTGCCAAATCTTTCTAGATGGTTTTACCTCTAAGGAGAAAAAATCTCTTGGAGAAATTCTGTTATTCTTTTGGTATACTCCGACACTTCTTTTTCGTCCATCACTTTGGCCGAGAGTAAAGAAAGATCATAAATTACCCTTGCTAATTTTTTCCCTTTTTCTGGGTTAACTCCTTCAAACGCTTGTAAGGCGGATTTAACCAAAGGTGACTTGGAATTTACCATAAGAGTGTGTGACTTTAAAATGTTTTTTGTGTCTTCGCGATTTAACATTGAGTTCATCTCGGACATTCTTCTCATAAATTCAGGTAGAAGGATCACTCCCGGAACTTCTAAAGATTTTAAGGCTTCGACCTTCACCTCTACTCCTTCGGTTGGCAATGAGACCTGAAATAGCTTTTGGATTCTGTCTGATTCTGTTTGGTTCTCCTCGTTAACCAAGTTATCCTTAGCTTCTTTATCAAGAACTTGATCGGCAATTTCTGAATCCACTCTTTGAAATTTCCAATCAGGATTTCTCATTTCTAGATGTTGGATGAGGTGAGAATCAATTTTGGAATCAACAAGAATTGCTTCCAGGCCTTGTGATTTGAGAAGTTCCATATAAACCGAACCCATCTCAGTTTCGTTTGCGTAAAAGATTTTGTTTTGATTTTTTTCCTTATTTTTTTCCCAATACTCGGAAGTGGTTGAATAACCTCCTTCGGAATTTTTAAAGATCAGGTGGTCTTTCATTGCATCATAGAATTTTTCATCAGTGAGCACACCATACTTTACGAATAAGGATATATCGTTCCAATTTTCTTCGTATTTGGCCCTATTCTTTTTAAAATCATCAATGAGGCGATCCGCAACTTTTTTGATGATATGGTTTGAAATCTTTTTTACTAGCGGGTCATTTTGAAGATAAGATCTCGAAACGTTGAGGGGAAGATCCGGGATGTCTATGGTACCTTTTAGGATCGTTAAGAATTGTGGAATGAGTTCGCTTGCGTTATCACTCACAAAAACATGATTACAAAATAGTTTGATCCCATTTTTTGAGGCTTCGAGTTCGTGAGTGAGTTTTGGGAAATACAAAATTCCTTGCAAACGGAATGGATAATCTACGTTTAGATGAATGTGAAAAAGTGATTCACCTGAAAATGGGAAAAGATAGGAATAGAAATCTTTATACTCTTCTTCTTTGATTTTAGAAGGTTCTTCTGACCATAAAGGTTTTTCTCTGTTCGCTTTTTCTGTTTGTACATAAATGCCAACAGGCAGAAAATCACAATATTTTTTGATTAACTCTTTTAGTTTCCACTTGTCTAGATATTCACCAGATTCGCCATCCAAGTGAAGAGATATTTTTGTACCTCTAGTTTCTTTTTCTATTGGCGAAATCGTAAAATCTGTTCCAGATTCGCTTGACCATAAAACAGCTGTTTCGCCTTTTTTATAAGACTTGGTTTCAATTGTTACTTTTTTAGAAACCATAAATGAGGAGTAAAATCCTAATCCAAAATGACCTATAATTTCAGCTTTGTTTTCTGCGTTTTGGTATTGTTTTGCAAAATCAGTGGCGCCTGAAAATGCAATTTGATTGATATATCTTTTCACCTCATCAGTGGTCATTCCAACCCCATTGTCTTCGATACTTAAAATTCTGGCATCCACATCGAAGTTTAAATCGATTCTATATTCGTTACCACCTTCAAATTCTTCCGATAATGAGATTTTTTTTAATTTGGTGATGGCATCGCTGGCATTGGATACCAACTCTCTTAGGAATATATCTTTTTCGGAATAGAGCCATTTTTTAATGATGGGAAAGATATTCTCTGTTTCGACACTGATTTTTCCTGATTCTTCAACTGACATATGTTAATCCTTTTGTTTTAATTGTTTTGTTAATTTAATGAGTTTAGACTTTTCTTTTCGGTTTAAACTTTGAAACTTATGTTTCAAGGTTTCGTGGTCCCGCTCTTCGGTAAGATTTACGAGAAATTCGGTATCATCTTTTGGAATTCCTAATCTCTCCAGATAGTCAGCGAGGAACGAATTTCTTTTTTTTCCAAAGCTTTGGACCAGTTCCGTAAATTCCTGAAGCTGTTTATGAAACTGATACCTTATGAGTCCTACATAGGACAGAATCCCAAAAATAGCAAGAAAAACTAAAACAAAAAAAGACGGAAGGACTGGTGAACCCTGGTTCGGTTGAGTTAATTTTTCGTTTCGACGTTCTTTTTCGGAAACTAGGACTTCGGGGAATGAAACCGAAATTGTTTTGTATTGGTTTTCTTTTAGGGAAAAGAAACTGAATGTATACGGTTCTAGTTGGATATTGTCTAATGAGGATACTTGATACCCATATTGAAACCTAACTACCGAATAAAAACCATATTCACCAGAATCTAACTTACGGAATGTTTTATTTCTATTTTGCGAAATGAGTTTGATTTTCGATGATGGCGGTAGAGGGCTAATTCCTTCATACCCTCCGTCCCCTTCGATGATGATTTCAAAATAGACTGTTTCCCCTTGGTGAATTTCTTTTGGGAAATTTGTAAGACTTAGTTTAAAATTTCCAATCGCTCCCGTAAACGCCTTTGGTTTGTTCGTAGGTAGATCAAGGACGGTTACTGTTGCCGGTGTTGTGGCTACAGTTTCTTGTAGGGAATTGAATTGTAAACTATCGCCTGAGATAAATTTTGTTTTCCCGATCTGAAATCTACCTGACTTGATGGGTGTTAGGCCATAAATCTCTTTGTCGTAAACTAAAGTTTTTTTAAGTTCACTTTTTCTTTGAACTTCAGGTTCAATTTGTACGGATACTTGCCGTAAAGTTTCAGATAAAAAATAGGGAAAAGATATGGATTGGTTGGGGTCTCTCTCTAAGAAAGGTTGTCGGTATTGGCTATAATAAAGTACAAAATAACCGACGATGGGTTCCCCTTTGTAGAACACGGATTTATTAGTATGAAAAACTACCTCTGGAGATTCTTCGGAGCCGGAGTCAAAGTTTTCAATTGTGAACGGGTTGAAGAATTGATTTTGAGAATGTCTACTTTTTTTACTAACTTTAAACTGAATGGGAGGAGCGGTATAAACTTTGTTGTCATATTCAACGGAAATTTCAGGAAGATGGAATGTCCCTTCTGATTCCGTATCAACGTAAAAATTTAGGATTTGTGCTTTGGAAACTTTGAAATTGATGATTTGAGTCTCTGTTCCACTTCCGGAAAATCGAACACGGACTCCGTTTTTTTTAAAATTGGTTTGTAATGTACGGAATGGTTTATCGCCATGCGCCTTGATTTCTAGTTTTGCATTTTCTCCTAATGAAAATTCAGTTGGGTATAATTGAAAGTCAACATCTGCAGAGAAAACGGCACTCGGTAGATAAAAAGAAATGATAAAAAAAAAGAATATGTTTCTACCAAAATTTTTCATTATCGGAAAAACCTCCTTTTTTGTTTTTTAAAATGGAATCCTGAGAGAATGGATCCAGAATTCTTTCTGCATCCGATTTTTCGTCTTTTTTATTTTGATTTTTTTCGGTTTGTGGATGGTTTTGGTTGGACCCATCACTCCTTGGTTTTTGGTTTTGATCTGAGCCTTTCTTCTTTGTTAGGTGTTCAATGTTTTTTTTTGCAGAGAGATGGTCTGGGTCAATCTCCAGGGTTTTTGAATAAGCTTTTAAAGCATTTTTTTTGTCACCTAATCTTGAGTAAATGTTCCCGAGGTTAAAGTTTGTTTTTGCCTTCAATTCATCGTTTGTTTTGGGGTGAGTAAGAATTTTTTCAGAAATCCCTATCGCTTCCTTGTATTCTCCTGATTGGTAAGCAGCTGCTGATTCATTGTAAAGAACTCTTGGGTCATCTTGAATGTATTCTTTTGCTTTTTCGAATTCTTTTTTGCTATTTGTGTAATTCTTCTGCTGATAAGATTTTGCGCCGCGTTCAATTGAGTTTCCGCCGGGATCAAGTTCCCAAGCTTCTAAGTTACTAACGCTTAGTATGAATAAAAGAAGAGTTATTTTATATATTTCTTTCGGAATTTTTTGTAAGAATAAACCAATTGTTCGTTCCAAAAATAGAAAAACAAAAGCTAATATAATGAATGGATGGGCACCATCTTCTTTTTTGAATCGTTCAATGGTTTGAATTTTCTTTTTTTTGACGGTTTCCACTATATCTAAGAATGCATAAACTCCATCAGCAGTGAAAGATACATTGTAGAAGTTTCCGCCATTTTGGGTTGCGATGGATCTCAGTCTTTCTGGGTTCATTTTAGAAACTACTAGGTTTGGGGATGTGGGAGAGTTTGAGATTCCTGCATCCATAGTGACAAATCCTCCTCTGCCAGTGCCGGGATCACGGTATTCGATAAATCCACCTTCTTCTGTACCGATCCCCCAGACAATCACCTCACCGTCGATTGGTGGTAGGGATTGATTTTCGTGATCTTCCCCATCGGAAACAACAATGGTAATTTGGGAGGAAATGGGATTGTTTTTCTTTCTGATTTTATTCACTCTCTCGAGTGCTAATTTCAGATCAGTTCCTTTGGAACCGACCATTTCCACCCCAAGTGCCTGTATGTAATCAGAAACTGCCGAGATATCCGTTGTCAATGGGCAAAAGGAAAATGATTGGCCAGCAAAAACAACAATTCCTATTCGATTTCCCTTGAGGCTCGGTAGGATTCGAAGGGCTAAATCTTTGAAACGTTTTAGTCGGCTTGGGTTTACGTCAATAGCATTCATTGATAAACTAACATCGACTACAAAAAGGATATCCGCAGATTCAAATTCTTTAATGGATTCAACTTCAGTAGATTTTATTCTAAAGAGGGAGTAGAATGCTAAAGTTAAAGAAATTAAAAAACAAAGAATTTTTATTAAGTAGAGTTTGGTATTGGCAGTGTAGATTCTAGCCTTTAATCCTTCGTGTTGATTTCGAAAGAGATTTGCTTTTGTGTTTATGTATAATTTGAAAGAAAATACAAGAATCCATAGGATCATTGTAACAATGGCGATGATTGCGACTGAGTTTAGATCTGTCATAATTTCTCTGTCAGCGGGAAAATATAAATGAGGCCCACAATTCCAATTATGATAAAGAAAACAAACAATGCCTTTGTGAAATGTGTTTCATGGATCTCCATCGGTTTCGAAGGTAATTCAACAGTTTCTAAACCATTGATTTCGTTCAGTACCTCTTGTAAAATCTCGGGAGATTCTGCGCGAAAAAATTTTCCGTTAGTACTTTCTGAAATTTTTTCAAGAGATTCATAATTAACCTCGTATTGACCTTGTTCTTTTCCAATCCCTATACAATAGACCTTGATTCCAAAGGCTTTAGCTGCGTATGAGGCTGTTTCTGGATCTAATTTTCCTGTATTGGAGACCCCATCCGTAAGTAAAATGATGATCCGGGATTTTGCTGTAGAGTCTTTCAATCGGTATGTAGAAAGTACAAGTGCATCACCAACAGCTGTCCCTTGTTCGCTGATATCTTCATCAGATGTTTCTGAGATGAGTTCATCTAAAGCGTATCTGTCATTAGACAATGGTGATTGCAAGTAAGCGGCTCCTGCAAATAAAACAATTCCAATCCGATCATACAAACGTTTTTGAATGAATTCTCTTAATAATTCTTTTGAAACAGTTAATCGATTTTTTGGTAAAAAATCATATGAATTAACCATAGAGCCAGAAATATCCAATGCAATCATGATATCGATTCCATTTGTGATGTCTGGTGTTAGTTTGAATTTTTCTCCAGGACCTGCTGCTGCTATGACCAAAAAGATTCCAGCAATATATAATAAAATTTCAGAGAGTTTTGAAATAGTTAGTTTAACTTTGAATAAGATTTTGTTTTTGCTATTTTGAAATCTATCGGATTGGATCAGTAAAAGAGAACCAAGTGGTTTCTTTCTCCATTGGTAGATTCCAAGAAGTAAAAGCGGGATGATTAAGAATAAAAGATATGGCCTTTGGAATTGGTCCATAGTTATAACTCTAAATCCTTTTTGATTTTTTCCCAAATAGAAATAGCAGAACCTTGGTCCAGTTCTGTTTTGTTATCATCATATTTGGTATTTCTAAAATAAATTCTTAAGTCTCTTAAAACGGAATCGTTGATGTGGGTTCGATCAAAGAGTTCAGCAATGAATTCGGAATCTGTTTTTCCAAGTAAATTTAGGTCTAATTTTTTAGAATAAACTTCTTTCAGATAATCACTAATTCTAAATGCCAATTCTTTTTCGAATATGGGATCAGCGGTTAAATAAGTTTCAATATGGCGTAATCTTTTTGTTGTTTCCTCTAGCGTTGGTTGTTTTTCCCAAAAAGCATCCATCACCTTTGGTTTAGACCGCCAATATAAATATAACGCATACAGAAGATACAAGTTGATTGCAGTGACGATAATGACAAGAAATAGACGAAAAAAATAAGGGCCAGAGAAGATAATAGGAGGTTCTATATCTTCGATATCAGTTTCGTTTCCTAGGAGCTGCGATTTCACTTTTATGGGGAACGAGGATTTTGTTTCGATACCATTTTCTGTCCAAGTCACTGGCAAAACAAATTCACCAGGTTTAAAGAATATGATTGATAATTCTAACTTTGATTCTTTTTTGATTACGTTGAAAATTTTATAGGAAGGCATTGTGTCGTCTTCGTAAATTTCCCCCTCTATGGTATTAATATCGTTTTCATTACCATAGAATTCTATTTGATAGTGGATTGTATCACCAACATATATATCGTTTTCTAAAACTGTTTCCCTAGGAGCTGCGAAAAGGGAAACAGGAAAAAATAAGAATATTGCGATATACTTAAACATTTCTTTTGATTTTGAATAGGGGTAGAATTTGATTTGAAAGTTTGTTATAGGGATCGATTTGGACAAATTGAACACCAAAAAAAGATTTTGCTGCCTTTAAATCTTTCGTATATGTATTTTGGCTACTGCGGAAACCAATCGTTTCTTCGGAGATTTTTTGGAAGAAACGAAACCAAAAAGGAAATTCGATTGTGTCTAGTTCGTCCTGGATCCAAATTCCAACGGAATCCCAGATTTTGGGGACTTTATTTGTGTTCGTGTGTTCTGAAAAACGATTAAAATCGGAAATCCAATAAGAAACTGCGTATTTTGGGTGTAACCGGAATGCAAATTGGTAGGCAGTAGAATAATCCGTCCCGTCACCATATTTGTGTTTGGTGCTATTTGCAAATGCAGAAAGAATATCGGCCTCTGTTCTCAGCCATTTCCCTATAGAGGAATGGCCATCTGAGAATGTAATGAGTAGAATCCGATTCCCCATTTTGATATGGAATAGGGAAAGAAACAGTGCAATTTGAAATGCTGCATTCCTTTGAGTGCCGGAAAGCGATGCACTTGTATCATAAAAGATGATAATTGAGGCGTCTCTCTCTTCGTGGTACTCTTTTGTATAAAGTTCTCCTGTTCTAGAAGTAACATTCCAATCAATGTATCTTGTATCGTCTCCATAATGATAGTTCCTTACTTCTTTGAAGTCAAGTCCCCTACCCCGCTCTGCTCGGATCAGTGCCCCTTGTTTAGTTGAATAAAACTTTTTTTTTGTTTCCCATTGTAAAACTTGTAGAAGGCGTTTTAGTTCTGGAGTTAACATCTATGGAACTTCCGTTACCGATAGGATTCGTTTGATGATCGAATCCGAGCTGATATCCTCGCTAATTGCATCGATGGTTAGGTGAATTCTATGTTTCACAATTTCTGAGAAAAAACGATGGATATCTTCCGGAATTACGAAATCTCTACCTTCTAAAAGTGCATTGATCCTACTTACTTTGAGCATTGCAAGACTTGCTCTCGGACTCACACCATGTAAAATGAAATTCTTTAATTCCGAATCGTTTGTGGTTTGTGGTCTCGTGTTTCTTGTGAGATTTACAATGTAGTTTTGTAATTTCGGGTCGACGAACACTTTGTTCGAAAGCTCCGAAATCTTTTGAATTTCCTTGGGTTTCATCACTTTTTTTGGTTTTTTCTTTGAAAAATCCAAATTGCCATGTTGGTTGAGTATTGCTACTTCATCGTCAAACGAAGGATAAGTGACAACCACCTTAAACAAAAATCTGTCTAACTGAGCTTCCGGAAGAGGATAAGTCCCTTCCTGGTCAATTGGATTTTGTGTGGCGATCACAAAGAAAGGTGGTTCTAAGTCGAAAGTTTCATCTGCAATTGAAACCTGTCTTTCTTCCATACATTGAAGTAATGCAGATTGTACCTTCGCTGGAGCTCTGTTGATCTCGTCAGCTAACAAAACATTTGTGAAAATTGGTCCTTTGCGAATTTCGAAGGATGAATTTTTGGGGTTAAAAATATTTGTGCCCGTTAAGTCTGCTGGTAATAAATCGGGAGTGAATTGGACACGTGAAAACTTAGCATCGATAATGGATGCTAAGTTTTTTGCCAGAAGAGTTTTTGCAAGTCCAGGCATTCCTTCTAGTAATACATGCCCATTGGAAACTAGGCCAACAAACAGGGATTGGATGACATTATCCATCCCTGAAATGGATTCTGATAGTTCTGACCGAAGTAATTTTACTAGGTCAGAGATTTCTGTAATTTGTTCTTTGTCTATTTGCATTGCGAAGGAGTCATTTTTGGCATTGGTTTATCTAACATATAGTATTCTGTTTTGCCTCCAATGGTCCAACATCCCATCTTTCTGCCTTGAGGTTCTACAGGCCCTTTCCCTAATTCTCTTCCATCTTCAGAATATTCGGTAGCATCATCGGTTGAGCGAATTACGATTCTCTTTTTTCCGGAAGGATAAAAGTAAGTATAAGGAATACTCGGTTTATAGTTTAATTTTAGATCTTGTGTTTCTTCATCAATTTTTACAAGTGAAAAGAATAGTTTCCCTTCTCCGAGAATTTTGCCAGTATTATCATATACTTTAGCAGATTCTAACATACTTTCGTTTGCCATGTTTCCGTGGTAACCGACTTGCCCATTTTTATAATAGAATTTCCATTCACCGGTTCTTGTATGTTTTCTTGGACCTGTGCCGAATACTTTTCCATCAGCATAGTATTCTTTCCATATTCCTGTTCTTTCATACTTAATGTCTAAATTTTCTGAATTTTCTTTTTTGGAATAGTTCCCTTCTGCGAGTAAATTTCCTTTGGATCCAAACATCTTCCATAATCCATTGCGAATATCAGAAGAATAGGAACCTTGAGACTCTACTACTCCATCTTTGTAATAATTAATTTCCTGACCGTTTTTTAATCCGTTAATGTAAGAAACTTTTGTTTTGATTCCGTTTCCGTCTGCACCTACGAAATAATAAGCCCATTCACCATCTTCTTCGTTTTCTTTAAAAGATCCTTTTTCTACCCATTCACCTTTGTTATTCTTTCGATAGTAAGGCCCATTTTTTTTATCATCGACATAAGTGGTTTCAGAAGTTACGACCCCTTGTTTATCAAAAGTTTTTGCGATCCCTTCTTTTTTTCCATCCACCCAAGGAGTTTCTGCGAGGAACCTTTGTGTGTTTTCGGGATCAGGTTTTTTCCAAATCCCAATTTTTTTCCCGTCGGTGTAGTCCCCTACTTGGTCGAGAGTAGATTTGTATTTTGGATTTTCAGCAGTGGAACCTGGTTGTTCGAACTGAATGTATTCTTCCCAGGACCCATGTTTTGGTAGCGATTTGATTTTAGGTGCGGCAAATTTTGCAACTTGATCTTCCGTGCATTTTGCTCCACCACATTCTGCCTTTACTTCTCCGACTGCCCGGATTCCTCCAGAGTTTTTGAAACGTTCTGTGCGGATCCATTTCCCTTTAGAAAATTTTAACTCGAATTCTTGGTCACCTGACCCGTCTTTTACGGAAGCACCGGAACAATGAAAAGTCAGTGCGATTAAGATTAAGTAGAGAAGTTTTTGTTTCATGTTTCTATCCTATCGAAGAGATGTGCGCGTTTCAATTTATTTACTGATAGCAATTCATTCGCAATCGCTATTTTTCCTCCCGTTAATTTATCGGAGAAAAAACGTGGAGGAAGGATGTGGAAGGCCCCCTCTCCTTTTACATATAAAATTTCACCATCCAGAGATGTGAGTTCACATTCTAATAGAACTTTACGTTTGGCTTTTTTAATTGGCCAGGCGCGAACGAGTAAATCTTTTTCGACAGGTGTTGCTTTGTGAAATTTAAAACTCATTGTATCTGTCATGACAATATAACCTAGATGAAAACATAATCCGCCCATAGCTTCATCCAAAACGGTGGAGAGTATTCCACCATGAACAAAACCAGGTGCTCCATTATACATTCTTTTAAAATTATATGTAAAATTGACTTCTCCGGTTTCATCATGGAATGTAAAATCCGCAACTAGTCCTAATGGATTTTCTTTCCCACATCCAAAACAAGTATCGTGGTGGATTTCGTAACCATGTTTGGAAGGATTCTCGATTGGTTGATTCATTCAATCTCCTTAATGTCATTTTCTAAAAATTCTAAAATAGCGGAAGAAACTTCTTTGGGAGAATCCATATGTAAGTGATGGCCTCCAGGTAAAATCACTTCTTTTAGGTTTTTTACCGCAGCCTTTCTATTTTTATATTTTTCGGCTATGGGAAACCCCGATTTATCACCTAATATAAGTAAGGTCGGACATTCGATATGGTTACAGAAGGATTCAATTTGTTCTTCGGTGTATCGGAAAAAAGAATTATAATGAAGTCTTAGATCTCGCCTTGGTTTTAAACCTTTGGGAGTTTTCTCAATTCCCCTTTCCATCAAAATTTCTGCCGATTCCACCTTCATGTCACCTGCTCGCATTCGAACTGCTACTGCTGAATCCATATTAGGAAAATATGTTTCTTTTTTTCCTCTTGGATGAAGGATTTGTTTGATTGCTTCTGTAAGGATCTCAGGTGCCGATTCGGAAAGATTAGTGAGGGGACCAAGTGATTCAATGAGCACAAGTTTTTTAATTTTTAACAATCCTGTACCGGCAACTAATGTTGATACTGCGGCACCCATGGAATGGGCCATCAAAATGAAATTTTCTAAACCTAAAGCTTGGGCAATGGAAACAACTTCTAGAGCATATTCTGCAAAATAATAAACAGTATTTTCTGGTTTATGACTCGATTTCCCATGACCAGGAAAATCGATAGAAATCAATCGATAATCGGACAAATACTTTGCAAGCGGTGCAAAACTATTCGCATTATCCAGCCAGCCATGGAAGGCAAGGATTGGTGTTCCTTGTGGATTCCCCCACTCGATTCCCTCGATTGAGTGGAATTTTGTGCGAATCGAAATCGGTGACATATACCTAAGCGTTTTCGATTCCTCTTCGTTGTAAACATTTATCTTTTGGATTTAGACTTGATTGTTTTTTGTATTTTTTATTCAATTTCTCCATGAAACATTTTCTTCCTATTGTTTTCTTCGTTCTTTATGGAAACACACTTTTATCAGAGTCAAAACCAAAGACTTTATGTAACAGTTTGGAAGATTGCGGAAAAAAAGCAGAATTGACAGAGATCCATAGAAAAAAAATCAGTTTATTAACCTTCGGGATTAACGAATATTCTCAAGGTGTTTTGATTCAGAACCTTCTTCCTATGTATTTAAAGCGAGCCAAGTCTATCATCCTTGAAGCAAATGGTGAAACTGGATACAAAGGTGAGATCACTCTCAAAGTAAGCCATAAACCTGAATACAAACAAACGCAGCTGAAAAAAGCGGAGGAAGATATACAGTTTCTGAATTCTAATCAGAATTTGCTTTCCAAAGAAGATCATTTAGAATTACTAAACTTAAAAACTCTCTTTGAACAATCTAAATGATACGTTTGATTCTTATTTTATTTTTATTTACCTTTCAATGTTCTCAACTATCTCGCGAGGATCAATTCCGAGAGGATTGTGACGATACAAGAAACAGAAGTTATCTTTATATGTTGCCGATTTTGGAAAGGCATACTACGAGTGGTGGTACTGAACTCAATACAACCGTTTGGATTGGTAATACTGAGCTTGCCTATAAAAAATGTATCTCGGAATCGAAGAAAAATCGTTACTACCTAAGATCGAATTGAGAGTTCATCCATTTCTTCTTGGATAAGTCGTGACCCGGCTCGGAAAGTTAAATAACTCCATACCCAACTGAGTAAGGTACTGACTTTATTTTTAAACCCTACTTGATAAACAAGGTGAACAAAAAGCCAACCGAGCCAACCTAAGATTCCTTTTAAACGAATTTTTCCAAACTCAGCAACTGCATCAGTTCTTCCAATGGTTGCCATATTCCCTTTATCAAAGTACTGAAATGGAGATAACGGCTTTTTTTTCTCGAGTGAATCTATGATTTTGGCAACATATCTTCCCTGTTGCATTGCCACTGGTGAGACTCCTGGCAATGGTCTTGTGAGGCCTTGGCTATAGTTTGCTGCATCTCCAATTACAAATACTTCAGGGAATTCTATTGTTCTGCAATTCTCATCCACAATGATTCTGTTCGCCTTGTCTTTGTTAAGTGGTAATTTTTTGGCCAAGTCTGATCCTTCAACTCCTGCTGCCCAAATCACTGTTTTAGATTCTATGGTTCTATCTTTTAATACAACACCAGTATCCGTAATATCTAAAACTGGTGAGTTTGTTAAAACTTCGACTCCCCTACTTTCTAGTTTTTCTTTGGTAAAGGAACTTGATTTTTCGCTAAAGGCAGTCAGTAACCTAGGTCCTGCTTCGATGAGAGTAACCTTCGTCATACCGGAATCAATATTGCGAAAATCTTTTCTAATGATATTGTGTGATAGTTCTGCAATGGAACCTGCGAGTTCTACTCCCGTAGGTCCACCTCCAATAATTACATAATGCATAAAACTTTTTGCTTTTTCGTAATTACCGATTAGTTCTGCCTGTTCGAAGGAAAGCAGGATCCTCCTTCTGATTGCTAAGGCATCTTTTAAGTTTTTTAGACCGAGAGTTTTTTCTTTCCAACTTTGGTTCCCAAAGTAACTCGTTTTGGCACCAGTAGCAATGATTAGGTAGTCATAAGTTTCTGTGTTATCTTGGAATTTGATTTGGCGGTTTTTGAAATCAATTTCGGTTACATCCCCAAGAAGGATTTTTACATTTTTGTATTTAGTAGTAATAGATCTTGAAGGAATTGCTATATCAGCAGGCGATAACACTGCAGTTGCCACTTGGTACAGGAGTGGCTGAAAGAGGTGATGGTTTTTTTTATCAACGACAGTAATGTCAAAGGCTTTGTGATTAGCTAGTGTTTTAACAACTTGTAAACCACCAAAACCTGCACCTATAATTAATACTTTTTTCTTTGTTTGCGACATTTGTCTTATACTCCTAAAAAATTTAGAAAACCAAGAGAACAATCCTCTACAAGATCCTGAACCTTTTCAAAAGCGGTTTCATTTTTGTAATAAGGATCTGGAACAATGGGGTCTCCTTGATCGCTCCTGAACTGGCCAAAAAGATATATTTTTTCTTTAACCTTGGCATCATTAGTTAGACTAATTACATCTCTGAAATTGTTTTCATCCATTACCAATAAATAATCAAAATACTTCAAATCTTTGATGGTTAGTTTTCTAGATCTATGAGTTAGATGGATCCCTCTTTTTTCTGCCGCTTTCCTAGTCCTTGGGTCTGGTAAATCTCCATCGTGATACCCGGAAGTCCCACAAGAATCAATTTCGAATGAATGATTTAAATTCTTTTGTTTCACCAGATTTTCCAATGCACCTTGGGCAGCTGGAGAACGACAAATATTTCCTAGGCAGATAAATAATACTTTGGTTTTTTCTTTCATTTAATTTAGGTAATAGATATATTTTTTCCCAACTTCTTTTAACCATTTTTCAGCTTCTTTGTAGTTTGGATTTTGTGACTCTACAATTTTCCAAAATTTATCTGAATGGTTGTGTTCTATGGTATGTGCTATCTCATGTAATACAATGTATTCAATGATTGTGTCTGGGCAATGAACTAAACTTAAGTTTAATGAGATTTGATTTTTTGAATTGCAACTTCCCCAGAGAGACCGCATGGTTTTGATCGATATCTTACTAACCTTTGTATTTAAACTAGTGGCAGTAGATTCCACTAAAGGGTTTATTTTTTCTAAAAGTATTTTTTTTAGAATCTCTTTTGCTTTCCGGGCTCTCGATTCATTATTTTTCCCATATGGAATTTGAAGTGTTTCACTGATTGGAGCTCGGTTTTTATTTTCACTAAGATGAATGGAGATTGGGTTCCCGAAGATATGGACTTTTTCTCCTTCTTGGAACCTTAGTTTTTCAGGAATATCCTTGGGTAGTTCTTTGAGTTTGGAAAGGATCCAGTCTTTTTTCTCTGATATAAATTCTTCTAATTGTTTTTTTGGAACTTTGGCAGGATGTTTTAAAACCACTTTACCATTTTGATAAACCACAAGAGAAATGTTTCGCCCTTTTGTAATTCGTCTTTCGATATTTAAATCTACCATTACATATTAGATAGTTTTATTCCTCGGTTTTAGGGGCAACTTTTTCTAAATTTTCCGACTCAGTTCCGGACCAATCTAGTTTGTTTAGTACCCCAATTTCGATGGAAAAATCTTTGATGTTGATATGAGATTTGAAGCCACTAACTAAATTAGAAGTTAAGTCATCGCGAGTTAACCCACCTTGGGATGTGAATCTTCCTTCGGAAAAAAAACGTCTGTGATTGATTCGTAAATAACTAAGCCAACTGGGCCCCATTTTATACCCAACTTCAGCTTTTGATGCCCAACCCAGTCCATAGTTTTCGGAAAAAAAATTAATCGATCTTTGTACATGGAAGTCTCTTGTTTTAATTCTTCCGAAAGATGGCATAAAACTCAAATCTAGATAGAAATCACCTGCTGAATAACGATACCCACCACCGGTAAAGAATTCCCATAAATCGTTTGAAAAAGTTAAACCCATTCCAATAGGACCATAAAACACAGGATTACCTTCGATGAACTGATTCACATCGTAAAAGACATATTTAAAATAGGAATAACGGGCACCCATAGAAAGAAAGAAACCTGAGCCATCAACCCAATAATTAGGATTACCTGTTTGGAAATAATACCTACCAAAAAGTTCTGCTCGATTTTCAAAGACTGTTGATTTCCCTTTGCCATCAGCAAAGTTACGACTACCCGAATAGATAGTTGCTGAGTCTCTGTAACTCCATTCGCGTGTTGCTATATTTGTAGTATTTTCAGTAGAGACGGGGCCTAGAAAAAAATCTTCGTCACGAGCTTCTCCTGATTTTTGATACCACCCAGTAGTTTTTAGTGCTCCACTAATTTCCAGTCGATCCTTCGTTAAAATTCCTTGGATTCCGAATAATGAGAAAGTTCTCGGAAACGAAATCCTGGAACCACCTCTGATGCCGGATAGGTTCGGATATTTGTTGCCGGTTTCAAAAATATATTCACCTCCTGAACGTTCTATCGTTGGACCCCAGATTACTTCCGCGGAGATTGTGTTAAGACTCAGAACTAAAAATAAAAGAGGAATCTTTGTTATTTTGGGCACCAGCGTAGGTTTTACTTTACCTGTATGTTGTAAATTCCTAAATTTAAATAAGGGATAGTTAACTCAACGTCTCTTTGGATACTTTTATTGGGTTTAAATTACCTAGGGGTGAAATGATTTCACCTCTAGGAGACATAATTAAATTGACAGTCAGGGTGGATTCACGCACTCTTTGGGAAGGTTATGGGCAAAACGGAAACTACGCTAACGGAAGAAGAAGCAGCTAAATTCGTTGGTTTGAAGACAACGGACTTTTCGACTAAAGCGGCTAGTCTGAAGATACCGGGATGGAAAACAGGTGAATTTAAACAGTCGGTTTTGGTGAAATATTTTGAGCCCACTGAAACAGATGGATTAGATAGTCACGTGATTGCAGTATCAAATCAAAAAGGAGGGGAGGGGAAAACCACGATTAGCCTTTATCTCGCAGAAGCTCTTTCTGAAAGTCATAAGGTGTTATTGATCGATTGGGATCCTCAAGCAAACGCAACTCAACTTTTTTTAAAGGAGAATGTTCCTTCCATTATGGACTATTTAGGTTATCGAGGCAAGAAACCCAAAGACATTTCTCCCGCGATTAGAAACATCGGCGAAAATTTTGATTTACTTCCTTCTACATTGGAACTTGCAAATTTAACAACACCATACGAGAGAGATGATTTTGAGTTATTGAATGAAGCCATTCTTCCTCTTAGATCCAGATATGATTTTATAATTATAGATTGTCCACCTTCTCTTGGTCTAATACTAGAGAATGCACTCATCTGTGCTGACTATATCTTGGTTCCTATCCAAACACGCGCTTTTAGTTTACAAGGGATTAGAGATTTGTATGAGACCTTTCAAAAGATTCAGAAAAAAGCGAATCAAAGGTTAAAATTATTAGGGGCCGTACTCAACCAATATGAAGGTCAGAAGGCTCTCGCTGGGTTGGCGGAAGGTGTAAAAAAATATTTCCCGGTTTTTGAAACAGTCATCCAAAGACGAGAAGCCATTCCGCAGGCACAGGCCAAGATGTCGTTTTTGGCAAAAATTGATTTAGCTACTATGAAAAATTTTAGAGATCTTGCTACAGAGGTTAAAAACAAAATCGATGTCCAAAAAAACTGAATTTCAAGCTTTAGATTTAATCTCTGCATACTCTGAAAAAAAGAAGAACCCTTCCCATTTGGAGCTTAACCAGATTTATCCAAATCCAACTCAACCTCGTTTAATTGGTCGTGAAGATACAACAGACCTTTTGCCTTCTATGGAGAGGCTGGGGTTGATTGAGCCAATTCTTGTTAGAAAAGATAAAGGTAAGTATTTAATTGTTGCTGGGGAACGTCGTTACCGAGCGGCAATCAAGTTGGGATGGAAAGAAATTCCTGCAATCATAACGGATGCAAACGAAGATGTTTGTTATGAGATGTCACTCGCGGAAAATGAAAAAAGGAAAAACTTAAATCCCTGGGAAGTTGGTAAGGCAATACAGTTTCTCCGTAAAGAAAAGAGAAAAACAGCAGAAGAAGTTTCGGAATTGTTAGGTTACAGCGGAAGGTATGTAAAACAACTTAGCAGTATTGCTAGGTTGGACCAAAAGTCAGTGATGGAGCTGATGATCAGCGGGAAACCTCTCTCAGTGAAGAACCTTGAAGAATTATTGAAACGGAAAGAAAATAGGGGGGGTGAAATCGTTTCACCCCGAGTTGGATCTGGAGTCAGCCGTATTAGTATAAATGTAGGTAAACTGAGCGGAAAGGTCAGAGATAACTTTTTGAAAGAATTGGGTTTACTCAAAAAGAAATACGGAATCAACGAATAGAGGAAAAATGAAGTTAACTTTAAAACTTAAAACGATAGACGATATCGAGAGAGAGTTATCGATTATTGTCGCTTGCGAAAAGAAACAGAAAGCAGATGTTACTTTAACTCAAGTTTATGATTTTTTAGCGGAATCTATCGAATTATCAATACAGCGAATCGGAGTAGCGAATAAAATAAGTACAGTCAATAAATTATTGGGCAAGTATAAGTTTGCAAAACTTATTTCTAAAGGGGCTTATACAAAAGCTAGTCAAATCCCTGGATTCCCTTCTAAAGATTTAGGAGATACTGAGTCCGCTCTTCTTAGATTAAAAACTTCTTTAACTGCATTCAAATTGCACTCAGGGCCATTTGCGGAACACTCAGTGTTTGGGGAGTTGGACAAAAAACAATGGGAGCGGATTCACGGAATCCTGGCGATGTTTTTGTTTGGATACATTCAATTGTATGGTGATGAAAAACTAAGGTTTGCCAAAGAACGAGAACTGAAAAAAGAAAAAGCCTTCGCAGATAAAAAACACCACCATCATCACCAACAGCAGAAGAAAAAAGATGACCATGATACTAAGCCGAGTGGTCACAATAATCGAAAATGGAAAAATAAAAAGAAAACACACCATAAAGGTAATAAGAACCAAGGTGGAGGATCTAGATGAAAATTTGTTTAGTTGCAGGCAGTCACAGAAAAAATTCTCAGTCGCTTAAGGTAGCAAAATTTCTAGCAAAAATATTGGAAACAAAAGGTATTGAAGTTTTACTTTATGATTTAGGGGGGAATCCTCTGCCTCTTTGGGAACCTGCTATGTGGGAAAAGGATTCCGAAATTAAAAAATTCTGGTTGGAATACAGTGCAGGATTTGCAAGTGCTGATGCTTATATTTTTCTATCACCTGAATATGCAGGAATGGCAAGTCCTGCTTTAAAGAATTTTTTTCTTTATTTAACGGGCGGTGATATCTCTCACAAACCAGGACTCATCATTACGGTATCAAGTGGGATGGGCGGAAGTTATCCAAATGCAGAACTTCGTATGTCTAGTTACAAAAATACTAGGATTGTATATATCCCAGATCACGTAATTGTCAGACATGTGGAATCTGTTTTAAATGCGGAAACACCAGAGAGTAAAGATGATGAATACATTCGTGCTAGACTCAGTTACGTGCTTGGTGTATTAGCGGAATACGCAAAAGCTCTTACCGGGGTTCGACAAAGTGGCGTGATTGATATAAAGACTTACCCTTTTGGACTATAACTGCAATCCCAGTTGGAATTCCTACATTCAAAATTAAGGTTACTATATAACCTAAAAAGGGACCACCAAATGAATACGGGTCGAAACTGTGCATTGTATGGATTACGAAAGGGTGGAGAAGGAATATGAATAAACTATTGTTTCCGATAAAGGAAACAATAGTCGCTAACTTTTGATTGAATTTTGGTAATATTTCCCAAATAGCTAAAAACACAAAACTGGGATAAATGAGGTGGTGATTTTTAAAGTCTATTCCATAAACACCGCTGAAACAAATTAAAAAAAAGAGAAATACAAAAAAGAAAGTTCCGAAAAGGAAAGATACGTTCTCAGTTGGTCGGTGTTTCTCATCTTTGGAAAGACCAATTTGAATTCCTAATTGAAAGAAAAAGATATAATTAAAGATAGAAATAGAATGATAATCCTTAGGGAGTATCGAATCAAAGATTCCTAAGTTCGATGCCAGATTGACTAAGAAGGTAACTAAAAGTAAAACTTTTGTATATTGATGATTTAAAAGAAATTTTTCAAAAATATAGAAAAAAATATAAAACTGCATGAGTAGTGGAACAAAGTAAAAGGGGGCAAATACTTTGCCTAGAATGTAGAATTGTAAGAACTCTAATACAGTGTAGTCATTGTACTTGATAAAATATCCAATAATCGAGGCTAATGTGTAAGGGATCAGTAGGTTTTTAATTTTTGAAACCCAATAACCTTCTTTTTTTCTAAGGAAAATAGCAGAAGTTAGAATAAACAAAGGAACAGAAAATCTCGATAAGTTAGAGAAAAACAAGGTGGTTCGAATCACAGAAGTATCTGCGGGATGGAAAAACTGAAAGTAGGAGTGGATGTGGATCATAACGATCCCGATCATTGCAAAACCACGAAGTACATCAAATCGAGTTTCCCTTCCATGGCTACTTGTTTGTGGGTGCGGGATAGAATAGGGGAGTTTGAATGCCCAAAGATACAAAGACCCAAGTCCTGCTAGTATGATCCCTAGTAATTCCCATTCCATATTTCTTTTCTCCTATAAGGCATTTTCTTTTCAGATTTCCTGGGGGAAAGGAAAATGAATTCAGATTTTAGGCAAAATAGCCAAAAATAGATACAGGAGCTATGAATCAATGAGCAAACTCAACATTCCGCCGAATCAGAGGATCTTCAAAGAAGGAGAACTGAATAACGCGATGTACATTATTCTCCAAGGAAACGTTGAGATTTTTTTTACAGTGAATAATAGCCAAACTAGATTAGCTCTGATGAAACCTGGTGACTTTTTTGGAGAAATGGCGCTGTTTAGTTCCAATCCTCGAAGTGCAACAGCTAGAACGATTACAAATTGTGAAGTAGCAGTGATTGAAAGCAAACAACAGTTGGAGAATTTTTTAGTAAAGAATCCAAAGTTTGCTGCAAAGATGGTTTCTATTATGGCAGATAGACTTGCTCGCACCAACGAACTACTCATCAGTAGTATGGAAAAATCAGTGGCTAAGAAAATTGAATTTAGTAATGACGTTGGAAAAGAACATCAAATAGGCATTAGTGATGTTCAAGATGTGGAGTGAATCGACTATCCGTAGATAGTCGGTAAGTTTTTTTTAATGAGTGTAATTTCTAGAATCGGAGCATAACTTAGAAGATTTTTAATATTTACCGTTTGGTTTTCAGCCATTAAAAATTCTTTTAGAATTTCTAGAGTTTCTTCTGGCGGTAATGAGGAGATACTTGGGAATTCAGGATGACCTACTAAATTGAATTCATCCGCAAGTTTTGGATCTTCTAATTGTCCATCTTCTAAGTTGAGTAAGTCTTTCCAGTTCATATCTAAGCTAAGAGATTTTGGTATTCTTCTCTATGTTCCTCAAATTGGAGTTTAAACCTATCTTGCATATCGCGAAATTCTTTTTCTGATTTAATTTCAAAATATTCTAAGACTTCAGGTTCGACAGTGAAATAATTTCCCTTCCCACGGCCGATATTGGCCAAAATGTCTGCTAAATATATGATTTGGCATAAAATATTGTTTCTTGTTTTACATTGCCAAGGTTTGTGATGGTAACGAATTACATCCAAAATTTCTTCAGGGAACTTCCATTTTTCTGACATCAAATACCCAATCTCAGAATGTGTTGTTCCCAAAGTGTATTCTTCTACCCATTCAGAAATTTCGTTACTGTCATCGCTTCTCAGAACTCGGATTTGGTTGATTTGGCTTAAGTCCAAGGATAAAAGAACCATTCGACCTAAATCATGAAGTAATCCACAAATGATTGCAGGCTCTAATAGTTTTAAATGTTTTTTACTATCTTCTATTAAAAATCTTGCATACATCGAAGTTTTAAACGAATGAGTCCAAACTAAAACTTGCTTCGCATAACGAGAGTTAAGTATCTTTTTCGCGCCTAAGGTTAAAAAAATCGATTCTAGGTTTTTCAGTCCGATCCTTTTTACACCTTCTAAAACGGAAATGATTGGTGTATGAGCACCAAATAGCGGTGAATTTACAATTTTTAGAATTTCAGCAGTAATGGCAGGATCTTTTTCCACTTGGGCCGAGATTTCATGCCAATCCACATCCTTCTTATTTGCAGTAATGATTAGTTTTTGAATTTGCGGGGGCAGAGGAGGAAGACTATTCACTTCACGAACCAAAAGATTTTTGATACTAACTTGATTCTCTTTGGGGATAAGTTGTTTTGGAATCCGAATGATAACTTCCGTATTTTCTTCTGTTGTTATCAGTTGAAAGAACTGGTTAGAAATTCCAGAATTTCTAAGTAAGATATGAATGAGTACGATTCCAAGTCCTGAGCTTTCTTCATTATCAATAGACTCGCGATAGGCATCGTTAATGTTTTTGTATTTTGCGGATGCCTGTACTCGTTTTAGGATTCTGTTCTTTTCTTCGGGAAGTATTTTTGCATTATTGGTAACTCTGAATTCTATATAATCTTCTTTAAAAATAGTACTTAAAATTATTTTGTAAGGGGATTCATCGAGTTCCAAAAACACACGTTTGCGGTTGTGCCCAAATTCGTCTTTATAGAGCGGAATACCTCTGGAATAATCTTTTTCGTCCCAAAGATTAAGCCCTTGTTTCTGAAAAAATACACGTTTCCCGTTAGCCTTACATCCGTTTACTAGTAGTTCACTCAGGATTGTGAAGAGAATTTCATGTAGAAATTCTAAGGAGATACTCCGAACGATCCTTCCTATCCAGACGTCCAATTCCGGGCAGTCGATTTCCGAAAAGTGGACATATTCTTTGGAAATCAATTTTCCGGAAAGAAAGTCCTCCTGGAAAGTAATGAGTGGGGGAATCGACATGATAAACCTGTTTTGAACCTTGTTTCTCTTTTTGAAAACAGAAAATTTTATTTTGAAATTTCTGTCAGGATTCCGATAATGAAGACTATGGAACTCTTAAAAAAATCCCTACCAATTACTTTTGTGTTATTTGTAGCAGTAGCCTCTATTTCTGCACAGGACACCAAACCACAAGTCACTTCCGCTGATTCAAGCCAAGAGAATCATGATGCAAAAGAGGGACAAGACAAAGAGTTATTCGAATACTATTATAAAACCCGCCCTGAAAATTTACCACCTAATAAAGCGAAATTGGAATATAACTTGATTAAGACGCTCAAAAAAGAGATTATGAGCCGCGATTATTCAAAAGAATCAGCAGAAGCAATTAAGAAAATCGATGCTACTAATATTCAATATGAGAGAGTATATAGAGAAAGTAAATGGCTCCGTGGGTTTATGACACAAAACACCCATTTAAACTATTTAGAATATATGTACATCGTAAAACATGATAAATATATGTGTTTTGTGAGTTTTGATGTTAATCCTGAACTTTATTTGCAACAATCTCGTCAGTCACAACTGGTTTTTGCTGCGAAGGATAAGTTCGAGATAGTAATCCCAAAACCCTAAAAATTGAAGTAATACCGACTAATGCGAGTAAATAGATAAATCCGTATAAAAAGTATCTTTCTAAGTTTTCCAAAAGGGGGAGAGGTTCTTCATTCCCCCTAATTTGCGAAATCGCTGTTTGCCTTCCAAAAATCCTAATCTCTTTTTTATATACCTCGATAGTATCACCTAACCGCAGTCTTTTGTATATAGAGTAGGGAATCCGTTCTGTGATCTCATAAAGGGAACCATTGCTGAGTCCAAAACTATAGTGGCATTGGTAAGCAATAGGAAATTGGTTTTTTACCCGTGAAAGTTCCTGTACGATCGCAAAACTCCTGTTTTTCTCCGTTGATAGAGTCAGGGTTTCTGATTTTAAGTAACTATTTTCAAAATGAACAAGAGAATAGAGTAGAGAAATAACAATAAATGAAATAAAAACCGAATTGGAAATCCAAACCGAGATTTTTGGAGACATCTAGGACTTAGATGGCTCCTCAAAAGACTTTAAAGCTTCTTCACGATCGTTATAAAATTGGAAGGCGTTGGAAAGACCGAGTAGATGGAAAACTTGAAGGATGGAACTTGTCACTCCAACTAAAGCCATTTCTTTATTTCTTTTCTGTAAGTTCATTTTTACATCCAGGATCATTCGAATTCCTAAACTAGAAATATATCTAAGTTCTGAAAAATCCAAAATAAGATGTTTTCTATCAGCTCCCACCATTTCATCCAAAATCGTTTGAGTGATTCGGTCGAGTGGACCTGATTCCATACGACCTTTGATTTGGACGATGACAGTTCCATTAATGCGTTTTTGTTCTATTTCGTATGGTAAGTCTTGCATGGATTCCCCTCTCTTTAGCGGAACAATTACAAATAATTTCTCGGGCGATAACCGAATTGTCGCCTTTGCGTAAGGTGGAAATGGATAATGCCTCTCTGTGAGGGAATCAACCGCTAACCCACCGTTCATCTCAGAAATAACTTCCACTTGATCTAAAGCCCTAAAATCTGCCAAGGAAAACTCTGTTTCTCGGGACTTCACTCGAATTTCTCGAGAATAAACATGGAAAAATGGCTCATGTTTGGAAAAAGATGGGAATTTTTTGGGGAAACAGGATGTGATCCAACCGGTAGATCCAGCTCCCGTATAAACAAGAAGGCCAGAACATTTTTGTTCTTCTTTTTTATCTTGGTAAGAAATCCAAAACCGAGAGGTGAGATCAGGGCTATTGTTTCGGACAGAGAGTTCACAAATTGCCGGAACTGTTTTGAGTTTGGTTCCATTTGGATATTGAATTTCGGTATCAAGAAGCGACCATGCTTCTAGGCGGGTGTGTTTGAAGTTGTTTGCTACTGCAGTTTTCAATTCTTCAGCAGTAAAACCGAGGAGAGCTCCTACTGAGGAATCAGGATCAGAATTGCATCCGATTAAGTGAGTATTTCCTGCCAAATGAGCCACATAAGTGAAATGGTTATCTCCGCCATGGGCAATGATCAAATCGTATTTGTTCCCATCCTCTGGATCAAAGTTCTCACGGAATACAAAGTCGGCCTTGGGAAATACTTGGGATTTTAGAAATTCTCGAGATTGTAATTGCCTTTGGTGTGATTCAAAAGTTCTTTCGAAGACTTCTGGATTCTGGCGCGCGACTTCTTTGTATGCTTGAATGGAGCCATAAGTTTCCAAATCCAATTCATATTTGGTACGTTTGAATACCACTACGACCTTTTTATACTTGGTTGAAGTCATGAGTTTTGGAAGAAATTCCCATTTTCCTTAGGGAAATAAAGGTTTTTTTGAAAAAACTTCGTTTTTCTTAGGAAATTTGCAGAAAAATTGTATCCAAAATCAATTTAGTCTTGTACCAAATCATGTAGTTTTATAAATAATGTGTAACCGTTAAATGGTTTAGAGGAAAATCAAAGTATGGCAACAACTCCTACCCCAATGAAGAAGTCCGAAATGCTCAGCGAACTCGCTGAAACAACTGGTATGACCAAAAAGAACGTAGCAGCGTTCTTGGACTCCTTTGTGGAACTCGCTTACAAAGAAACTAAGAAAAACGGAGCATTCGTAATTCCAGGTTTAGGAAAACTAGTTAAACGCAATCGTCCAAAACGTAAAGGAAGAAACCCAGCAACTGGTGAAGCGATTGTAATCCCTGCTAAAACTGTTGTTAAATTCACACTTTCTAAAACTTGTAAAGACGCTGTTGTGCCTCCTAAAAAATAATAAAGTTTGTGAACCCAGGAGGAAGTCCCCCTGGGCATTTTATGGATAAAAAACCTCATCCTTTTTTACCATTTGAAGACTCTCTTGTCGGTGAGAAGATTCTTCTTGTTTGGCAAGAAAGCCATCATTCTGAAAAAAATTTAAAAGACCATCTATTAAAGGCACTTGATTTATCTGAGGATCAGATTGTCTTCACTCCTAATGCCATAAAACAAAAGTTAATGGTGTCTTTCCCTACAGAAATTCGTTCCTTGATTGCCAAAGGAGATTTGGCAGGTATCACCAATCTCTTGTTAGCAATTGCAAAAGGTAAATCGGATTTAAACCAAAACCCTGCCGTTGACATTACTTTTGAACTTATCGAATGGATTTTAACAGGGTTTGATTTGGATGATGTACTTGTAGAAACCTTATCTACATTATTCGAGACTAGACTAACAAATGAATTTATAGACCAAGTCAGAGCAGAGTACATTAAAGAGTTCCGTGGTTGAAGAAAATTTGTAACTTCTAGTTATTTTGGTTGTCAAATATTGAACTTGGTTCAAATTTTGGAACAAATAAGGACTTTTGGTTACCACTATGCAAACTCGTACAATTTATAAATGGGGATCCCCCGATGTAGAAGAAAAACTACCGGAACATACTTTAAAATTTTTAGAAGAACAGTTCCCGGTGGACCAAGAGTTTAAAACATCTTTTCCGAAAGGCGAGTTACCTCTTAATCCTTTAAAAAAATCAAAAATTTCTACTGCCACTATTACCAAACTAAAACAAATTGTTGGAAAAGATAATGTCTCGTTAGACGATGCTTCGCGTGCCAAACATTCCATTGGTAAATTTTATACAGAGATATACAAAGCAAGATTTGGCGAAGTCACAGACGTGGTGGATGTTGTTGTATCACCAAAGTCAGAACAAGAAGTGGTTGCGGTCATAGCACTTGCCAATACATCAAAAATTCCCGTGATTCCTTACGGTGCTGGTTCCACTGTTACCAAAGCCTTACAAGCTCCTAAAGGTGGAATCTCTTTAGATTTATCTCGGCTCAATCGAATTTTAGAGTTTAATGCTATTGATTCGACTGTCACTGTGGAAGCTGGGGTTTATGGCCCTGTTTTAGAAAAACATTTAAATGAACGTGGTTATACTTGTGGCCATTTTCCACAATCCTTTGAATTTTCAACTGTTGGTGGTTGGATTGCTGCTAAAGGTGCAGGCCAAGCTTCGACTGGATATGGGAAAATAGAAGACATTCTCCTTGGTTTAACAGCAATTACTCCATCAGGTAAATTTGAATCAAAGGCTTATCCTGCCGCTTCCATAGGTCCTGACCTTTTCCGATTGTTTTTAGGAACAGAGGGAAGTTTTGGTGTTATTACCAAAGCCACCTTGAAGATTCGTAAGTATCATCCTGAAAATTCTGCCAAAGGTTCCTATGTGTTTAAAAGTTTTGAAAAGGCAGTAGAGACAATGAGAGAAGTGATGCAATCCGGTTTTGGTAAACCACATTTCTTTCGAATCCAAGATCCAGAAGAAACAGATATCGCATTTCATATGAGTGGACTTCATGGTGGGAAAGAAGATTTATTTTTAAGGTTCATTGGTTATAAACCAATGGAAAGATCTCTAATGCACATCATTGTAGATGGTGATCCAACTTATGCAAAAGAAGTTCTAAAAAAGATTAAAAAAATTGCAAAACGGAATGGTGGATTTTCTACAGGAGAGTCTCCTGTCAACAAGTGGTTGCACCAAAGATATTCTAGTGCGTATCTTCGTGATTATCTAATGGATGAAGGAATCAGAATTGATACCTTGGAGACGGCTGTTAGCTGGTCAAATTTACATGAGTTGTGGGAAAAAACTAGAGCATATATCAAAAGCCATGACAATACTTCTTGTATGGTTCATATCTCCCATGCTTATGAAAACGGCGCCAATTTGTATTTTATTTTTTTAAGCCCAATCAATGGGAAAAATGAAATTACAGACTTTGTAAAGTTTCACAAAGGAATTATTGATAGCATTCACAAACATGGCGGTTCTTTGTCTCATCATCATGGAATTGGAAGGATGTTGTCTCCATGGATGGAAGGTGAGGTTGGAAAAGAAGGCCTTCGTATTTTGTCTTCTCTCAAAAAAACTTTTGATCCGAAAGGAATTATGAATCCAGGTGGATTGTTAGGACTTAAGTAATGGGTGTTTCTGAAAGGAAAAAACGTGAATTTGCACAAAGAGAAGCTGATATTCTCAATTGTGCCATTGAACTTTTTAGAACCAAACATCCGTCACTGGTAAAGATGGATGACATTGCCAAACAATTGGAGATTGGTCGAGGAACGATTTATTTACACTTCAAAAGTAAAGACGATTTGATGGCTCGTATTCAATACGAAGATTATCTTCGTCTTCGAGGACGTTTAGAAAAATCGTTAGATGAACAAACTGCCATTGAAATGTCTAGAAAAGCAATTAGAGCTTATATTGATCATTGTTTGGGTGACCGCCATATGTATGTTGTTGCAAGGCAGTGTGGGGTTAACCTAAACATCAATAATGTTTCTGAAGATATGCGAAAACTATTAACTGATGAAAGAACAAATAGGTTAACACTTTTAGAAAAGATTTATAAACAAGCAAAACAGGAAAACCTAATCAACGCTAGAGGAACTTATCCTAATGTTGCAGTCGCTTGGGGTATGATTCGTGGTGCTGTGGAAGTGATTCTGGAAGGGCACTTCCAAAATGAAATCAAAAGTGAAAAGGCTTATTTAGAAACGATCGAACATGTCCTATTCTATGGTTTATTTTCTGGTGGAAACAAAGGAGAGACTTAATGAGAAAGATAAAAGTAATTTTAAATCCAGTATCAGGTGGAGGTCTCTCCGCAAAAGTCTGGCGACGAGTTGAGCCAGAGTTGCAAAAGAAAGGGATTCCTTATGAATTTGAAGCCACAACTAAGGAACGGGCCGCTCGTGATATTGCAAGAGATGCCGTAAAACAAGGGTTCCATTGGATTTTAGGAATTGGTGGAGATGGAACCTTCTCCAATGTTATCAATGGTCTTTTTGAAAATGGAAAGTTAATTAACAAAAATGTTGTATTCAGTCCGATTCCTGCGGGGAGAGGAAATGATTTTATTAAAACCGTAAAAGTCCCCAAGAACCCGATCAAAGCATTAGAACAAGTTCTTAGCGGAACAGAAAGATCCATTGATCTAATCGCCATCACTTATACAAAAGCGGATCAAACCAAAGGTAATTATCTCTGTTTGAACTTAGCGGATTTTGGAATGGGAGGAGAGGTCGTTTATAATGTCAATCGATCAAAACTTGCCTCGATCATTGGTGGGAAGGGAGTTTTTTTGTTATATACTGTGCTTGGGTTATTCACTTACACCAACAAAAAGATCACTCTTACCCTATCTAAATTCGAAAAAATCACTAATAAATGTAGATTAATCGTCTGTGCCAATGGCGAATATGCGGGTGGAGGAATGTGGTTTGCTCCCAAAGCAAAGTTAGATGATGGAAAAATGGATTTCCTTGCCATTCAAGATGTTACAGTAATGGAAACTTTACGAAAGTTCGGATATTTATACCGAGGTAAATTGTCTGATGATTCAAAAGTAATTTCCAAACAAATTACGGAACTCACCGCAGAGTCAGAAGAGAATGTGTTTATTGATGTAGACGGTGAAAATATGGGCCAACTTCCTGCTCATTTCAAAGTTTTACCGAAAGCATTACCAATTAAATGTTAATATAATGAAACAGATTACAAAAAATGAAAGTTCGAGATTAAATCATTTAAAAGCCGAGTATGATATCGTCATCATTGGTGGTGGGATCACCGGTGCCAATGTGCTTTGGGATGCAACTCTTCGTGGTTACAATTGTTTACTTGTAGAAAAAAATGATTATGCCTCTGGTACAAGCCAAGCCACTTCAAAACTAATTCATGGTGGTCTTCGGTATTTAAAGAATTTTGAATTTGCTTTGGTTCGTGAATCACTTTCAGAAAGGAGGTATTTGGCAAAAATCTCTCCTCATGCAGTCAGGCCAATGGGATTTATCATTCCTATCCGTTCCTGGTTTCAACGCATTCAACTTTTTTTTGGGATGGAATTGTACAATGCACTTTCCTTCGATCGAAATAAAGAGATAGATCCTGATGTACAATTACCTAGATATCGTTGGAATTCAATGGGAGAAACCATTTACAAGGTTCTTGGACTTAATCGAAAATCGCTAAAGGGGAGTTTTCAATATTATGATTATGCAAATCCCAATCCTGAAAAACATACTACAGAATTTATTTTATCTGCAAAAGAAAAAGGAGCTCATGCCTTTAATTACCTTGGAGTCACAACTCTAAAAAAACAAAATAGCGGTGGTTATACGGTCGGTCTTACAGATACGCTTACTGGAAAAAAAGTATTGGTTTCTGCAAAGGTAATTGTGAACTCAGCCGGCCCTTGGGCCGATGTTATTGAGTCTATGACTGGAGTTACGGCTGAGAAAAAACTCGTGCGTTCCAAAGGGATTCACGCGGTAGTTCGCAATATCTGTGGAAACGAATGTGTTTTACTTTCGAAAAAGGATGGTTCTCATCTCTTCGTTATCCCTTGGCGTGGGAAAACCATTGTTGGGACGACTGACACTGCCTATGAAGATGACCCGGATGCTTTTAAAGTCAAACAATCTGAGATTGTGGATCTATTAGATGAAGTGAATTATAGTTTCGGTTTCGCTAAATTAACTTTAAAAGATGTGGATTATTATTACGGGGGGCTTCGGCCATTAGTTGAGGATATCGGTAGTAAGGAAGGCACTTATACTGCCTCTAGAAAGTCTGAAATTTTCCATTATGAAAAAGAAGGGTTTCCTGGTTTCTTTTCTGCGTTAGGTGGGAAATACACCACTAGTCGGGCCGTTGCGGAAAATCTAGTGAATGCGATCGATTTGTATTCTAAAGGTCAAGAAACTCCACCTGCGACGAAATTTACGCCACTACTTGGTGGAAGATACCAAAGTCTAAAGGAACTTGTGAATGAACTTCAACTTAGATTCCCGAAGGTTTCCGGTGGAAAACTAGAAACACTAGCAAAACGTTATGGAAGTGTCGTTTGGAAAATTCTTCCTTTAGAAGGAAAAGATTTTTACCGGATTCCTAATGGAGAAATCTATTATGAAGAAGAAGTTGAATATATGGTAACTCATGAAGATATCATTCGTTTGGCAGATTTTTATTTTAGAAGATCAGGTGTTGGTACGGTGGGGATTCTTGATCCATTGGAACGAACTCGTTTGGATAAAAAAATTGCGAAATTACTTGGTTGGAATGCGGAACGTCTTAAAGAAGAAATAAAATCAGTTGATGAAAGATATAAATGGTTGGTGGACTGATGGCCAGGATCTCCATCGACATTCCTGAAAAACAAATTTATTCTATGGAACTTAGTGTTCGTATCTCAGATATTAATTTTGCAGGGCATTTAGCACATGATGCCATTCTCACTTTAACTCATGAATGTCGGGCCAGATTCTTTCATTCGCACGGGTGGACAGAAATCAATGTAGAAGGGAAGGGGATTGTAGTTTCCGATGTGGCCATCGTATATAAGTCGGAGGCTTTTTTCCCTGATGATTTGATGATGCAGCTTTATGTGGACAATGTGTCCAAAAAATCTTTAGAAATGGTTTATGTCATCACTCATAAAAATGGCGGAAAAGAAATCGCGAGGGCTAAAACTGCGATTGTGTTTTTTGATTACGCGGAAAGAAAACCATGTCCTATCCCTGACGTTTTTTTAAGAGTATTGGAATAAGTTCGCATCTTTGGTTGGGAAAAAGGGATTTTAGATGGTAACTAGAAAAACCGTCTTATCATTTTTCGGTTCATCAGACTTTATTTTAGAGTCTTTATTTAATTTTTGTTTGGATTAACGAAACAACTTTTCGTTCTTCTTCTTCGTATTTTAGTTTTTGAATGCCACCAAGTGGATTTTGTTTCACTGCTCTGTTCCACTTTGATGATTCCAGTTCTTCCCAAATGGCAATTCCCCATCTCCCATATTCATTACGAATCCACTGGGAGAGTTGGGTGAGAGTTTCAGTGTTTTTATCTTTTCGTCTTTGGTATTGTAAGATGTATTGTAATAGTTCTTCGATTCCTTTTCTTTTCGTTACCGATGTTTTAAAGATAGGTGGAAGAGACTGATCGGGAAGAATGTCTTTAATGAATTCTAAGGTGGATTCCAACATATAATAACTGGAATTTGCCAATGACTCCTCATCACATTTATTAATGATGAATGCTTCTGGAACTTCCATAATCCCAGACTTCATAAATTGTACTTGGTCACCACCCAAAGGTTGCATTACTAGAAAGGATAAATCGGAAATGAGAGAAACAGAAATTTCGTTTTGACCGATTCCTACAGTTTCTATAAACACATAGTCAAACACTTGTCTCAAGAAACGGATCACATGATAGGTATAAGGATTGAGACCTCCCAGTTCTAATTGAGAGGGTTGGGAGCGAAAATAAAGTCTTATATCTCGTCTTGGAAGTTGGACTCGAGTCCTATCACCTAAAATAGAACCTCCACTCACATTGGAAGATGGGTCGATCGCCACGATGGCCATTTTTTTATCTGGTGCAAACTCTAAAAAAAGACGACAAAGTTCTCCAAGTAACGAGGATTTGCCGGCACCAGGAGTTCCTGTAATGCCGATAGTTAGTCCCTCTTTTGTATTTGGTTTTTGAAGTGAAAGTTCTTGAAATAAAGCCTCTCGGAATTCTAAGTTTTTTTCGGTTTCAATCCTAGAAATAATTTTTGCAATCGGGTATTTTTCACCGAGTAGGGCTTCAGAAACTAATTGGGATAAGGATTCTTTCGTATCAATCAAAGGTGGATGCCATTAGAGAGAAAATTGTTGTATGAGAATAGTAACCATTGTGAACCAAAGATGATCCACAATGGTAGAAGTAACTTCGTTATGAAACGAGAGCCGGTTCTTTAGAGACGATATCGATGATTTTTTCCATAATCGACATCAAATCATAATCTTTGGGTGTGAAGATTTCTCGAATTCCCATTGCTTTTAGTTCCTCAAAATCGGATTCAGGAATGATCCCGCCAATCACAACTGGAATTTTAGCCTTGTAGTGAGTAAGCTCATCAAACAACTGTTTTACGATTTCCTTATGGGAACCAGATAGTATTGAGAGTCCAATCACATTGGCATTTTCTTCAACGGCAGACTGTACGATTTCTTCTGGAGAAAGCCGGATCCCAGAATAAATCACATCAAAACCACTGTGTTTTGCAGAAACCGCAATCATCTCAGCCCCATTCGAATGGCCATCGAGTCCCGGTTTCCCCACAACGATTTTTGGTCTATGACCGTTTGTCTTTGTAAAGGCTTCGACTTTCGATCGAACAGTAGAAACTTTATCGTCTGATAAAAAGAGTTTTTGTCCGTCAACACCGGTTGGTGGATTGTATTCTCCATACACCTCGCGAAGAGCATCGGCCCATTCTCCTGTGGTTACAAGAGCTTTCGCACAAGCAACGGAGAATGGCATTAAGTTTTTGCCGTCTTTGGCAGCTTGTTTTAATTCATCTAATGATTTTTTGGCAAGTTCTGCATTACGACGAGCTTTTGCTTCTCCGAGAACATTTAATGTTTGTTCTGCGGATTTTGGATCTACTTTAAAAATTCCGCCATCCGAGTCAGTCATAAGCGGCGACTTGATCCCGTCAGTCCATTTGTTTTTACCAACAATCACAAGTTCATTGGAATTGATTTTAGAAAGTCTCTCTGTTTGTGATTTCACAAGTTGAGATTTCATATAACCATTTTCAATGGCAACGAGAGCTCCACCCATATCGATGATCTTTTGAATTTCAAGTTTAGCTTCTTCTTTGAGAGCTTTTACTTTTGATTCAATGACTTTAGATCCTTCGAAGATGTCTGGGTATTCGAGTAAATCTGTTTCATAAGCAAGGACTTGTTGTAATCGGAGTGACCATTGTTGGTCCCAAGGTCTTGGGAGAGAAAGTGCTTCGTTCCAAGCAGGGAGTTGGAGGGCACGACATCTTGCATTACGTGAAAGAGTCACACCAAGAGATTCAATAAGAATCCTCCAAGCGTTGTTCTCTGGTTGTTCTTCTGTAAGTCCAAGTGAGTTTACTTGAACTCCGTAACGGAACACTCGATACTTTGCAGTTTTAACTTTGTAACGTTCTGTAGTGATTTCTTGCCACATTTCTGTGAAGGCTCGCATCTTGCACATCTCTTCCACGAAACGAATCCCTGCGTTGACAAAGAAAGAAATCCTGCCCACACACTGTTCAAATTCTTCTTCCGTAAAACAGTTTCTTTCTTTAATGGCATCTAATACGGCGATTGCTGTTGCGAGTGCGAAAGAAAGTTCTTGTACAGGAGTAGCACCTGCTTCTTGTAAGTGGTAAGAACAAATGTTAGATGGGTTCCATTTCGGAATTTTATGCAAACAATATTCATACATATCCACGATGATTTTCATGGAATCCTTTGGTGGATAAATGTAAGTCCCCCGTGCCAAATATTCTTTGATCAGGTCATTTTGAGTGGTCCCATTGAGTTTTTCTAGTGGAACACCACGTTCCTCTGCCAGTGCCACATATAGTGAAAGTAACCACATGGAAGTACCATTGATGGTCATGGAAGTGTTCATCTCTTCTATCGGGATTTGGTCGAATAAAATGCGGAAGTCTTCAAGCGAGTTGATGGGAACACCCACTTTCCCGATTTCTGGACGTGAGACTTCGTGGTCAGAACTATAACCACACTGAGTGGGGAGATCAAATGCAATGGAAAGCCCTGTTTGGCCTTTGGAAAGGTTCTTTCTGTACAACTCATTGGAGGCTTTTGCATTGGTATGCCCTGCATAGGTCCTAAAAATCCATGGTTTGTCAGGTTTTCCCTGTCCATTCTCGTCTACGAGAAGGTATTCTTTTTTTTCGGCGGACATTCTTTGCCTCGTTTTATAATTTCTATGTATAATTGAAAATCTTCTGGAATATTTTCACCTAAAAATTTATACAGGACTAGGCAATTTGAGCCTTTTCCAAGATGCGAGACCCAAAACCTTTTTCACCACTTCCTTTCGTTTTTAGCATCTTACTCTTAAGTTTGGGTTTTGCTTTGTTCTCTTATTTCCGACCTTTTCCCACAACAGAAACAGAATGGGAGTTTTTAGCAAATATTAAGTCAGTTACGGAAGAGGGGGGGCTTGTTTCGTCTCGAGAGCCTCTTGCTATTTGGTTTGTTGTGGCCTGGAAAAAACTCTTTGGGATGAATTATATTCCTTCCTTCCTAGTGTTAGCCGGACTTTTTTATAGTCTTTTTCTACATTTGTTTATGTTACTTCTCAGATCGGAAGAGTGGAAAAGGAATCATTATCTTTTGGTTTACCTGGCTGCGTTTTTACCTTTTTCTTATGGATTTCCCACTTCGTATTTTACGGAAACACTTTGTCTTGTGTTTTTACTTTTAGTGTTTCTGACCTTCCGTTTGGAAAAAATGACGGATCTTCTCATTTTTCCGACCTTTACCATTCTGGCATTTTTATCTAGCTTCATTATGTTCTATTTGGGTTTTACATTCTTTGTGATTTTCACGGGGATTCGTGGGTCACGTAAGGCCGCACAAAAAACATCAGTGTTTTATAAAAAGAAAAATGTACCTTTTTTGTTTTTACTCGGATACCTTAGTTTTTTTATCCTTTCACTCATTTACTTTTCTTATGCCGATTTTTTTGGTCCAAACTCGATTGGATTTTTATTTAAAACTTGGTACACTTCTGCACTCCTCATCTTACTTCCATTAGTTGTGCTTGGGATTGGACATGTTTTATTAAAAACAGAAAAAGAACTAAATACCATCACTGCCTCTGTGGTGGTTGTTTTATCCATCACTGTTTCCATTTATTTTATTTTCAAAAACCTAAGTGCCTCAGAGAAAGAACCTTGGGAATTACAATCCAAAAATTTGACCAAAGCTTTTGGACAAGCTCTGATTCTAAAATCAGATCCTATTTACTTGCCGAAAGAATTTTCTTTTGCATTTTATTTCCAGACTGGAACAAAAACAAAATACATGCGAGAAGAAACAACTTCAGATAAGTCTTTTTTATATGTAGATGGGATTTGGAACCAAGATATCCAATTGGTTCAGAAATCAGGGCTTTTTAGAAGAAATTCGCGAGCTTTGGCCATCGTATCCATCAGCGAGGATGATGTTCTCATTCAAAGAGCTACAGCAGAAAGAATGAGAAATGAAAAGAATTTAAGTTTTATTGTTAAAAAAGTAGATGAAGCTTGGTCTGATACTGCCGTCAAACGTCCGTTTGATGTATATACTGCAGGTTTACAAAAGAAATTCGGATACTTAAGTTTTTATTAGATTCTCAAACTTTTACGAACTAAAGTCTTTATAAAACCTTTTGACTTTGTTTACGTATTTTTGTGTTTCTTCGTAAGGAGGAATGCCTTTGTAACGTTTTACAGCTCCAGGCCCTGCATTGTACGCAGCAATGGCTTTTTCCGGGTCTTTGAATTCTTTCATCAGGCCTTTTAAAAACTTCACCCCACCTTCAATGTTCTCTTCGGGATTAAAAGGGTCGGCCACACCTAAGGATTCTGCGGTTTCTGGCATTAGTTGCATAAGGCCCATAGCACCTTTGGGAGAGACTGCCTTAGTTTTAAAACCTGATTCTGCTTTGACCATCGCCTTAACTAAGTTAGGATCCATCCCTTGTGATTTGGCAATGGATTCAATTGTATCCAAAATATCTGCCGGTTTCTGCGTTTGGTTTGGTTGTAAGTTCTGTTTTTGCACAAATTCGGGGAAGGGTAGGCTGATTTCGTCTGTTTTTAGATTTGAAGTATTTGCGGGAAGGTTCTCTTGGGACCTAGACCGGTTCCATTCTCTTTCCAAAACATCAGGAAAAGATACAAGAGACTTGGGATTTTCTGAAAGTTTGGATAAGGATTCCATTCGATTCAAAACCGAGGATACAGAGGGGATATCAGAAAGTCTCACACTATCATCATCGACGGAGATAGGAAAAACTAAAGAAAAAAATATGTCTCATTAGCCCAAACTTGGGTTGATGGATTGTAAATCTCTTAAGGATAGAGGTTTGACTAGGTAACCTTTTACATTTTTAAATTCTGCGGAACGGGCCTTGTCTGTTGGATCGATCGAAGAGGTAAGGATATAAATGGGAAGTTTGGAATATTTTGGATGTTTGCTAATCATACCTAAAAATTCCCAACCGTTCATAATGGGCATATTGAGATCTAGAAACAACATCTCTGGATCGGCTGTTCCATCCATAAGCGCATTCCAAGCATCTGCCCCGTTTTGGAAACCTTGGATTTCATCCGCAAAAGAAAATTTCTCCATCAAAGTTTTGATGAGAAATGTTGTGATCATGTCATCTTCAACTAGGTAGACCATACTTAATTGTTTCATAATTTGCGAATAGATCCGAGCGTATTTTCTCTAAAAATTAAAAGAAATCAAGAAATAATCTAAATTTAAAGTGTATGAGGCGAAGTGAGAATTTCTGGACTCAGAATCTCCTTTAGCTTTTTTTCTTCTAACAAACCTAATTCCAATACGATGGATTCAACGGACCTATTCTCATGGAGAGCCTTTTTGGCAACAAGGGTCGCATTTTCATACCCGATATAAGGATTTAGAGCCGTAGCAAGACCCGCCGATGTTTTGACCCGAGATTCCAAGAGTTCTCTATTGGCTGTAATTCCTTCAATACAATTGGTTTGTAGAGTTTTGCATCCGGCCGTTAGGTGTTCAATACTTTTAAAAAGACTATGGGCAATGATGGGTTCAAAGGCATTTAATTGGAGTTGCCCTGCTTCAGAGGCCATCGTGATGGTCATATCATTTCCGATTACTTCGTACGCGATTTGGTTGACTACTTCCGGAATGATGGGATTCACTTTCCCTGGCATAATGGACGAACCAGCTGCTTTGGCAGGAAGATTGATTTCATTGAATCCACCTTGGGGTCCGCTTGAAAGAAGGCGTAAGTCATTACAAACCTTTGAGAGTTTGGTCGCAATTCTTTTGAGAACTCCCGATAACTGAACAAAGGCACCTGTGTCTTGTGTTGCCTCGATTAAGTTTGGTGCAGCGATAAGACTAAGACCTGTATCGTTTGCTAAAATATCCGTTACAATTTGTGAATACCGAATGTCGGTATTGATTCCTGTTCCAATGGCAGTGGCACCTAAATTGATTTCTCCAATGAGTGAAGTGGCTTCTTTGAGTCGGCTGATGTCTTCACCTAACATAACATCATAGGTCGAAAATTCTTGGCCTAAGGTCATTGGGACTGCATCTTGTAATTGGGTTCTTCCAATTTTCAATATGTCTTTAAACTCTTCTGATTTTTTACGAAAGGAGATCTGTAAGTCTTCCATCGCAGAAAGTAACCCTTTGATGGCAAATACAGCAGCTACTTTGAGAGAAGAGGGATACACATCATTTGTACTTTGAGACATATTTACATCATTTAACGGATGTAGGTGGATATAGTCGCCTTTCAAATGCCCGGACAACTCTAAAGCGATATTTGTGATTACCTCATTGGCATTCATATTAGTAGAGGTTCCGGCCCCGCCTTGAATCACATCTACAACGAACTCGGAATGGAATTCTCCGGCAAGGATCCGATCGCAAGCATCGGTGATCATTTTTGTTTTTTCTTTGGACAATAACTGCAGTTGTAAATTGGCTTTGGCGGAAGCTCTTTTGATATAGGCAAGTGCCCGCACTAGGTCAGGATAAGTTCCAATGGTTTTTCCTGTAATGGGGTAGTTTTCCAAAGCTCGGAGAGTATGGATCCCCCAATAGACATCTGCGGGTAGGTCTCTTTCTCCTAAAAGGTCGTGTTCTTTGCGAGTTGTTTGGTTCATAAGTTTATAATTTCTCTTGGATAGGATGAAAGATACTCGACCAAATTCAAAAGGAAAGAAGATTTATGTTGCTGATGGCCAAATTCCGAATTCTCTCCCTTACCCTAATTTTAGTCCTCTTTTCTTTCTCCATCCAAGGGAAAGAAAAACAACCGAGTGGAGCTTCTTGTAAACAAAAAGAAGAAACGGTAAAAACCATTTTCCAATTATTACCGGAATCAGAAAGGTCTTGTGTTGACATTGCCAAACTCGTTTTGACTGAAGAAGACGAGGAAGGCGAAAAATTGGACAAAGAATATACCGAACTCTTTTTAAAAGTCTGTGAACTCAAACGGAAAAAACTTTCCTTAGAAGAAATTCGAGAGAATTTGGGGATCACAAAACAATGCACAATAGCAGTTAATGTTTCGAAAAAGAATTGATTCTTAAAGCATTCCAAGTAGTATTTTGGCAAGTTTTATGCTAAAATACAAGATAGTTCTTATTTTTTTCCTCCTCCCATCTGTTCTATTGCCTTGTGATCCGTTTGCTCCCAAAACACTAACACCTATCGATCATTCGACGAAAGACAAAAGTTTTCATGAATTCAAAACCAAGTTTCAAAAAATTCTAAAAACAAAAGATCGAAAAGCCTTAGAAGAAATCATCGATAAAGACATTTACTTTTCGATTGGTGGAGGTGAAGGTAAAAAAGATTTTTTAAAATCATTCCAACTAACAGATAAGCCATCTTCATCTAACTTTTGGGAACTTATGGATGAGGTTGTCAAATTAGGATTTCGTCAGAACAAAGAAGGGCAGATGGTAGCCCCTTATTTTTTCGAAACCTTCCCTAACGATTACGATCCTTTCACTCATTATCTGATCATTGGTAAAAATGTAAATGTAAGAGAGGACGCATCCAAAGACTCAAAGTCCATCACACAACTAAGTTACCAAATCGTTAGAGCTGAAGCGGATGATTTGGATGGGCGGCGCCTTGAAAAAGAAAGTAACTGTAACTGGAAAAAGATTTGTACTCCGCAAGGGAAACCTGGATATGTTTGCGACCGATTCTTACGTAGTCCTCTCGACTACAGGGCTTTTTTTGAAAAAAAGAAAAACAACTGGTATCTAACGACTTTCATTGTGGGCGATTGACCTTTGTTAAATTAAGATATAAAACTAGTTTTTTCTTGAAACACAAATAAGGATGGTTTAGATTTGGTGAAACCATTATCCAAGGAAACATTTATGTTAAAAAAATTACTTTTTGTTGCTTTAGCGTTTTCGCTAACCAACTGTCTGGTTTTAAATCCAGTAGGTGCAACACTCGATCGTGAAAAAGGTTCGGAGGCTGCTTCTAGAATTACCGACGCTGCTATTAAAACTGATTTAGTGAATTCGGTTGTTTTAGTGGGGAGACCGATAGTATCCCTCTATAGTTTGGTTGCTGCAGATATTGCTAAAATCGAATCTGATAAATACTACATCAAATCTGATGTAGACCAGTGTGTGACAGATATCCAAGGGTTTAAAGGATTTCTCCTTGGATCTTTGGTGACCAATATCATATCTTGCCAAGACTTAAAAACAGATGGTTATATCACGGGAGATCCGTTCCCTACTTTCTAATTTTTTTCTAATCCCTACCTCTTTTTTTAAGGGTAGGGAACTCTCTCCACTTCTTTTAGGTCATATTCACCAAACAAACAAGGAAGGTTTTATGATCTCTCTCAAACAAGTTTTAAAAATTACAACAACCGTCGGTCTCGTATCGGTGATGGCATTTGCTTTTGGAAATTGCCGAGGACATAAAGATTTCGAAAAACGCATTGAATGGGTGGCTTCAAAACTCACATCCAAACTTGATCTAGATGATGCCCAAAAAGCTAAATTGGAAACCATCAAAGCAGAACTCATTGCCAAACACAAGGAATCCAAACCGAAACACGAATCCTGGGCCAAAGAAATGGCGACTCAAATTCGTGCAGAAAAAATCGATACTAAGTTATTGGATAAAATGAGTGTGGAAAGAGAAACACGTCACCAAGAGATGCGTAAGTTTTTCCAATCCAAACTTGTAGAATTCCATGCGGTGTTAAAACCAGAACAAAGGGAAAAATTTGCTGATCTAGTGGAACGTTTCGCAAGTCGCCACCAACCACCGGAAGAGTAAACAATGCCTGAGTTTGACTTCGAATCAGTAGTCAAAGAAACCAAGTATTTGGTTTTGAAAACGGTCGGTGATACCCTCATCGACCGTTTCGATGATGCAACGGAAGATGTGGTTCAGGAAGTTTACTTTCGAGCCTTTAAGTCTTTGGAAAAGGGTGGATTTGATGGAAGGTCAAAGATATCCACTTGGATTTATACCATTGCTCGAAACGAATCGCTTCGAATGAATGAAAAACGATTACGAGAAGAAGAGAAAGCAAAACGGTATTTAGTAAAAAACAAAGTGCAACTTTCGGGTGTTAGGGAAGAGTCTTCCTGGGAAAAGGAAGAATGGGTTGAGTCCATGCTTGGAAGAATCCCAGAGGTCTACCGTGAGACTCTTCGTTTGTATTTGGCTGGAAAAACGATGGATGAAATTGCAAAAGAGTTAGAGATTAGGCAAGGAACAGTGAAATCTCGTTTGTTCCGGACAAAAGAGTGGATCCGTAAACATATACCAGGAGGAAGAAATGAATTCCAAGAATCCTAAAAAATGGGAGCAACTTTTGAATGACTCTGATTTTGAATCACGATTGGTTCGTTCTACCAAAACAAGAGTTCGCATAGAAAAGACAAAACGAAGAGTTTATGTTAGTGTTGTAGCAACGGCTTTCGTTTTTTCTCTACTTTTTTTAAACCAATTTGTTGTTGAACCAAGCGAATTGACAACTAACATTAATTACTTGGTTGAAGAGCTTAGTTCAGAATCCATTGTGAGTTTGAGTATGGATTGACATTTATCAATGATAAATGTCAAGAACAAGTAAACGAGAATTTCTCTAAAAAGGGAGTGATTTACGTTTCAATTTCCGTCATAGTAAATGTATGGAAAGTGAAAGTATGAACGCCTGCATCCTTTATCTTAACAATAAACGAATTGAAATGATTAAGTTTGAATCAGATCAGATGAGATCAAGGATTTGGGAAAAACCAGAAGAAACAGCTGTTTGGGATTTTGAAGACATCTCGAAAAGTTTACAATCTCCAAACGAAGTCATTCTTGTTGGAGAATCTGATCTAAATGCAGAGTTCAGAAGATGGTTGATCAATCATGATCGAAACTTAGCTAAAAGACTCATTGCTGTCATTGGAAATCAAGGTGAAAGCAAAATCAACCAGGACTTAGTCAGTCATTTCAAAGAGAAATACTTTCGAGGAAGATAGTTTTAACATTACTTTGATTTTGTAAAGATTTCGAGATTAACTTTTTAGTTTATAACAAATGGTCGCAGGACTCTCCATGCGAATGAAAGAATAACCGGTAGAGTAAAAATCCAAGAGAAGTCAAAATCACTATGGTTCCAAAGGCAGGGATCCATTTCGGTTGGATATGGTGCCTCCACTTCCCAATGATCATCCCAAGCCCAGTCAGAGCTGGAACAGTTCCCAAATAAAAGAAAAACATCACAAGACCTCCATTGAGAAGTGTACCTGTGGCAAAGGATGCTGCGTAGGCCGGATACAAAACGCCGCAAGGGAGTAGGGCACTCACCATTCCAATTCCAAACCCAAGACCGTTTTTACTAAACCGAGAACGTATCTTCTCTAAGAATTTTCGAATCCCTTGTGGTAAGGAGCCAAATGAGGATGTTGATTTGGTAGAATAAGTTCGAATGGCAAATACGATTAAGAATAAAAAAGTGAATACCCCAGCCACTCCTTGCACAGCATTTAATTCTCCCAGGGCGTTGGCTCCTTTGCCAAGAAAACCAAGTATCATACCGAGAAAGGTATAAGAGATCAACCTTCCTAAGTGGTAAAGATAAATGGGGATGTGTTTTCCTGCCTCTGTCTGTAAAAGAGAAACAAAAGGACCACACATAACAAGGCAATGAAAACTACTGATAAAACCATAAAAAAGAATAGACCCAAAAAAACTAAGATTTGCTAGTTGGTCCATCTGTTGAATTTGATTTGGTTTGGTTGTTTTCAGGATATTCTTCTTCGAAGAACATTCTATATTTTGGAGATTCAATGTCTTCAAACTGACCTTTTTTAAAGGCAGTGATAAAGACATATAAAAAGAAGGCGGCGATACACATCGCCATTGGTATTGTTAAGTAGAGGGCTTCCATTTGGGGATCCTAAATCTAATGGAAAGAGAATTGAGAAGGACTGTCAAGCTGGAACATGCCATAAACACGGCACAAATCACAGGTAACATCAGTCCAAACATGGCAAGTGGCAACATGATGGAATTGTAACAGAAGGAAATGATGATGTTTTGTAATATCACCTCTCTGGTTTTTTTTGCAGAGAGTAAAGAATGGACGAGTCCATTCAAATTTCCGGAGGTTAAAACTACATCTGATTTCTCTAAAGAAAGGTCTTCTGCTTCTGTATGAGAAATCGAAACATTTGCCTGCGCGAGTGACAAACTATCGTTGATTCCATCTCCTACCATAATGACAACGTTGCCTTTACTTTGCGCTGAACTTATTAGGCTTCGTTTGTCTTCTGGTGAAAGATCGGAAGAGTATTTTTCGATTCCAAGAGAATCTGCAATGTACTTCACTGCGGGATAACGATCTCCAGAAAGAATGGAAATATTAGGAACAAAGTGTTTGAGTAGGGAAACAAACGATCTGGCACCGGGTCGTATTTCATCTGCGAGTAAAAAACTTCCTAAATAAGTTCCACCGACAGCTAGTAGTATTAAAGAGCCTTCCCCTTCAGGAAAACTTCCCAAAGAAACATTCTCGGCTTCTAATAATGATTTGTTTCCTATCAGAACTGAAAGTTGATTCGAATCAATTTCTAATTCTGCCTTAACGCCACGCCCAGGTACATTCTCCAAGTTTAACAATTGGATCTGATTTGCTCTTTCTTTGACGGAACTAAACGGTTCTAAATATTTAACGAGAGACTTCGCCAAGGGGTGGTTGACTTCTTTTTCAATTCGGTAAACAAGTGGTAGGTGGTCATCCGCCACCGAAACTTGTCGTACCAGAAATTTTCCCTCTGTAAGTGTTCCTGTTTTGTCTAAAAAGATTGTGTTTGCTTTTGATAAAGATTCCACAACAGAAGGATTTTTTAGGAGAACACCCTTATCTGCATTGAGAATATGGTTGGTAACTAGAGCTGTGGGAACAGAAATCCCGAGCGCACAAGGGCAAGCCACGATGAGTACTGATATGGTAGTTACAAGACTTTGTTCCAGGTTCCCACCGGAAACATAATACCAGACAAAAAAACAAAGAAAGGCAAGTCCAAAGACAACAGAGATAAAATAAGAAGCAATCCGTTCCGTTAAGATCTGTAATTTTGGTTTGAGGTGTAAGGCTTCTTCTAATCTAAGTTTCAGAGAAGATAATGTCGATGCATGGTAATCAGACCCTGCAAGGATGAGTGCTGGATTGTCCATAGCCAAAGAACCAGCAAGGATGGAGTCTCCTTTTTTCTTGCGGATGGGTAAGGATTCCCCCGTAAGGAAGGATTCATCCACATAGGTTTGTTCGGAAATGAGAACTGCATCGACTGGGATTCGTTTTCCTGGTGCCACACGGATGGTGTCACCAATTTTGATATCAGAACTTGGGATTGTATCTTCACCTGAATCTTTCACACGAACAGAAGTCTCTGGAAGTTTACAAAGGATCGACTCTAGTTTATCAGAAGCAAAAACTCTGGCTTTTTCTTCGAAGTACTTCCCAATCAAAATAAAGAAGTAAATCATCGCTACAGAATCAAAATACACTTCACCTATGTCTGTGAGTGTTACATAGACAGAGTAAAAATAAGCCATTGAAATTCCTAAAAATAATAGAAAATCCATGGATAGTGTCTTTCGCCTAATGCTCGTTAAGAACCCAGACATAAAAGGATACCCTGAGTATAAATAAGCGGGAGTAGCGAATACCCAAGAAGCATAGTGAAAAAGGCGTTTGATATCCAAATCAATTCCAGAAAAATATCCAGAATACAAAGCCACACTTAAGATCATAATATTTCCAAAACAAAAACCTGCTACACCGATACGAAGGAGTAGGGTCTTCAGTTGTTTTGTTTTTTCAAGAGTGCCTTCTGTGGGAGAAAAAAGTACCGGTTTATAACCAATGGTACGAATGAGAGATAATATCTTTGAGATTTTGATTTTGGAACGATCGAATTTTATTCGAGCACGGCCCGATGCAAAATTGATTTGTGCGGAGATGATTCCGTCTTCTTCGTTTAAAACTTTTTCATTGATCCAAACACAAGCGGAACAATGGATATTTGTAATTTGTACAGAAACTTCTTCGTGGTCTCCCGATTTACGGACAAATTTTTCATAAACTAGTTCGTTTTCAATGTCCGCGTCTGAGTCTTCGATGCGAACCGGGTCAAGTTTTGTATTTCCTTTTAAGTTATAATAATAACTTCCGCCGAGTGAATTGATGATGGAATAAACAGTTTCACAACCCTCACAACAGAATGTTTTTGTGTCGTTGCCGACCTTTGCTTCAATCCGAACCAATCGGATCGGATTTCCACAATGGTCACATTCAGTTTTTGTGATTTCTGAAATGGTTTTGTTCATTGAACAGAGATCTTTCCTTCTCTTTCAAAAGATTTTCCGTTAATCTCTGAGATAAGTCGTAAGTTCCAAGTTCCTTTTTCTAAAAGAGTGATGTCTCCACTAAACCCATTTCCTGTCGGCTTTAATTCATAACGAGCTGTATTCTTTGTTGTCGCATTTCTTTCTAAAAACACAATCATTGAGTTGGCTTTGGCTATCGTTCCTTCTTTTTCCAGTTGGACTGTGATTTCCGACTTTCCTAAGGGAAGAATGTTCATACTGTCCCAATTCGATTTGATGTGGTAACCTTGTTTCAAAAGTTCTTTTTGATTTTCAATGGCTTTCTCATAATTCAAACCAATTTCGTAGTAGTTCTTGTCCATCACTGGTTCAAAACTTTTGTAAGTGAGACGGATTGTGTAAAAGGTCGCAGCTACAAGAGCAGTAAAACTGAACACTACCACATACATGGCAGAGCGTAAACTTGGGTGTAATTCTTTAAACATCATTACCTCCTTGGTAATGTTAAGGAGAGTTTTTTCTCCAACCGTTCATCTGGATCACTTGCATTGTTTAATACAATTGATCCAGGTAGATATCCTTCATTCAATTCTTGTTCTGAGAGAGTTTGTGTTTCTAAAACTACTGAAATACTTTTAATTTCGCCTGATCCTAATTTAAATTGGTTATTTTCTTCACCAGAACGAACTAGAATTTCTTTTCCATGTCTTGTATCAAAAGCAGAAAGTTGGAATTCTTTTTCAATCGGTGCAATGTTTTGAATGCGTAAAGCTACGAAAGCCCTAATTTTATTATCTGGAATCAAGATTGGTGGCATAGATTTATTGGAGGCCGCAATCATAGACATCGGACTTCTTGTGATAAGTTGGATTGTGGCTCCAGTGATCACTACTGTTAAAAGAATTGCATAGATGACAGTTCTTGGACGAATCCATTTGATTTTGGCGCCAGTTTCAATTTGTTTGAGTGAGAAGTATCCGATTAATGTTTTTTTGTTTTCTCTTGCCATGATGGATGTGCAAGCATCCACACATTTCCCGCAAGCCACACAACCGACTTGCAAACCATCTCGGATATCAATTCCGGTAGGGCAGACCACCACACACATATTGCAGGCGATACAATCTCCGATCTTTGTTTTTCCATCCCTGCGAGGTTCTCCTCGTTTGAAATCATAAGTCACATTCCAAGAATGTTCGTCCATAAGGAGGGTTTGGAATCTTGCATAAGGGCAAGCATAACGACAGAATTGTTCTCTGATGAATCCGATATCAAGGAACATCGCCCCTGTAAAAAATAATGTAAAATAAAAATAACTTTGAGAAAATGCAGCCAGACTTAGATAATCAGCTACCATTTCGTAAGGACTTACGAAATAAGCAATCCAATGAAAAGAAGCGATAAATGATACAACGATCCAGAGAAAATAAACGGTATATTTACCTACAATAGAGGCATCTTTTTTTCCGTATTTTGAATCCAAAACAAACCGACCAATTCTATCGAAAAGATCGGTGTAGATTGTTTGAGGACACCCCCATCCGCACCAAACACGGCCAATGACGGAGGTGAAAAAGAAAAGTGAGAGTCCCATTGTTAGAAGGAAAAACCATAAGATCAGTCCTTCTTGTGGGATAAAAAGACCACCAAACAAGTGAAATACCCTGCGTGGGATATCTAATCGAATGAGAGGGCTACCTTCTGGTAACACCACCCATGGGGCGATTAAAAATAAACCTACGAGAAAACTCATAACAAAGTTTCTTCGTGTTCTTACCTTCCCTGTTTGTGGTCTTGAAATGATCATCTTTACTTAGCCTTTACCAAACTATCGTTTTTAGTTGCAATCCATGCCATTACAGCATAAACTTTTTCAGCACCTAACCCTTCCCAAGCAGGCATTCCCCCTCGGTTGAGTTTTTGTCTTTCAGGTCCAATACCTTTCATGATATTGTTAAACACTTCTTTATCAGTGTTTCCATGGAGCCAATCTTTGTCTACTAAGCTTGGTCCCACAGCACCTTCGGCAGTAGGTCCATGGCAAGCAGAACAAATTTGTTTGTAAGTGCTTTCACCTTCTTTGATAGCAACTGCATCATCGCGGTATGGGTTTGATCCATCTTCTGAATTCACAACAACTGCTTGTTTGGCTGGGAATTGTGCTTCGTGTTCAGCAACTTCCTTTTCAAATGCAACCTCTTGTGGCCATTCAGAATACCAGTGAAAATATGCAACGTAACCGATAGAAACGATGATACTGATCAGCCAAACGAGTTTCCACCATGTCGGCATGGGGTTGTCGGCTTGGAAGATTCCGTCTACTTCTTTTGGTTCTTTCATTCGTATTAATCCTCCTCAAGCATTCTATACTTGGGTTTCTCCATTTCGTCTTTCGTACGTTTTTTATAAACGTAGTAGGTGATGTAAGAGATTGCGATTACAAGGAACGGCAATCTCAGACTTTTATAAACGAGTAGAATGTCTGCTTCGTTCATAATCTTACTTCATACCTTTTTGCAATTCTGCAGAATCTCTTCCCAGTTTTTGCAAATATGCAACGAGTGCTTCTCCTTCGGTTTTGTCTTTAAGAAGAGAAGGTGCATTTGCAAAGTCTTCTTCTGTATAAGGAACACCGATGGATTTTAATGCCTTCATGTTCGCCACAACTTGTTCCACATCCACTTTGTTTGAGGCTTCAAACAACCATGGGTAAGCTGGCATAACAGAGTTTGGTACACCACCCACAGTTCTTGGATTGATCAAATGGTTTTTATGCCATTCATCAGAACGTAACATTTGAGATTCATGAGCTAAATCTGGACCAGTACGTTTAGATCCCCAAAGGAAAGGGTGGTCATAAACATATTCTCCACCTTTAGAGTATCCTGTTCGTCCGTAAGCTTTTGTTGGGTCGAAACGATCCACTTCCCATTTGAAAGGTCGAACCATTTGTGTATGGCATCCGATACATCCTTCTTTTTGGTAAGTATCACGACCTGCAAGTTCCAATGCGGAATATGGTTTTACGGTTGAAATCGGAGTTACCGTCTTTGTTAAGAAAAACGGTGGAACAAGTTCGAAAAGTCCACCAATCACAACTGCAATCGTTGTATAGAGAGTAAACTTAACACCTTTAGTGTCCCAATGATCTGCGATTTCGGAAAACCAATCTAAGAATTTATTAAATCCAAACATTATGATTTCGCTCCCATACGTAAGTCTTGTTCAACAAACCCACTATTTTTGTTTTGAATGGTTTTGATAAAGTTAAATACCATTAGTATAATCCCTGTTAGATAGAGTGTTCCTCCGATCGCACGGAAAAGTCTGAATGGTTTTAAGAACTCAACGATTTCTACCCAGTCTTTGTAAACGAGTTCCCCGTTTTCTCCAACTGCTCTCCACATTGAACCTTCAGTGATTCCAGATACCCACATCGAAATGATATAGAGTAGGATCCCAAGTGTTCCGAGCCAAAAGTGTGCATTGGCAAGTTTTTCACTGTAGAGGTTAGCATTCCAAATTCTTGGCACTAGGTAATACAAAGCTGCGGCGGACATAAATCCCACCCAACCTAAAGTTCCTGAGTGAACGTGACCAATGATCCAGTCTGTGTTGTGTCCAAGAGCGGAAACTGCACGAATGGAAAGGAGTGGACCTTCAAATGTTGACATACCGTAAAAAGTAACGGCAGCTAACATCATTTTGAGGGTTGCATCTACTTTGATTTTATCCTTAGCCTGAGTTAGTGTTAAAAATCCATTTAACATACCACCCCAAGAAGGCATCCATAACATGATGGAGAATACCATCCCTGTTGTTTGTAACCATTCAGGAATTGGAGAATATAATAAATGGTGAGGACCTGCCCAAATATAGATAAAGATCAATGACCAGAAGTGGATGATCGATAGTCTGTGAGAGTAGATCGGTTGTTTGATATGTTTTGGGAGGTAATAGTACATAAGTCCCAAAAATGGAGTCGTAAGAACAAAGGCTACCGCGTTGTGTCCATACCACCATTGGATGTTGGCATCAAACACACCTGAATATACCGAGTAGGATTTTAAGAAACCTGCTGGGATTACAATGTTGTTTACGATAAAAAGAAGTGGAACCGTTACAAAGGAAGCAATGTAGAACCAAATAGCCACATACATTTGTTCTTCTTTTCGTTTGAGCACCGTTACCAAATAGTTAACAAGGAAAATTACATACCATACAACAATCAATAAGTCGATAGGCCATTCTAATTCGGCATATTCTTTTGATTGGCTGTATCCAAGTGGAAGTGTAATAGCTGCAAGAACAATTGATAGGTTGTACAGTGCCAAGTGTAGTTTGGAAAATGTATCACTCCACATTCTTGTTCGACACAATCTTTGTACCGTATGGTAGGCTGTGGCGAAGATAACACTCAACGCAAATCCAAAAATGGCAGCATTGGTGTGTAGAGGTCTTAACCTTCCGAAGCTCGTCCAAGGTAATTCAAAATTCAGCTGTGGATACACAAGTTGGAAGGCAATAATGACACCAAATGTCATTGATGCAACGCCCCAGACTAACGCTGAAATGATAAACCCTTTTACGATAAAATCATCATATTGAGTTTTTTCCGTAGCCAATGTTTCTCTCCTTAATCTTTATCAGTTCCGTATGTATATATAGAGAACTAATTCCTTTGTATAGAAAAGGACGAAGAAAAGAAAGAAAAACAGAATGGGGTTTCTAAGAACGCCCCTTGATATTTGTCAAGGGGTAATTGAGATTTAGAGCCAATCTAAAAAGAGGGCTCAGTATAGATGTTTTGCTAATGGCTGTTAGAAGATAAACTCATATCCTAGTTGTGTACGGTGTTCGATTCCACGATCCCCTGCAACAGCTGTTGGGTGGTAACCTACACGTTCCACGGAAGAGTTCATAAAGAACTTTTCTTTGCGAGTGTCTTCGTGACTCAGTCCAGAGCCAGTCGGGTGGAAGTAATAAGCATCAAAAATATTCCAGAAATATACGAGTAGGGTAGCCACTCCAATGTATTGCATGTCCCTGTAATGACGTTCCACAGATTCTCTTTGGCCTTTGAAAGGGCCTAGTTGGCTTGCAACAACAGCTTCTGCAGGAGAAACAGTTGCAGAAGACTGCGGAGTAAAGGCTGCTCGAACCAACCCATTCTCTGTATAAGGGTTTTCTAAATTATTATAATCACGTTTTGCATTTAAATACATACGATGTTTGTCATATGTGAAAAAGAGACCTACTGCAATGATGGAAGGGTATACAATCGCTTGGACTTTTCTACCTTGTTTCCATTGACCCCAACCGGGAAGAACCGCAGATCTCCAAGTGGCCCCACCCCGTGTTAGGTTTTTTCTGTCAGCTTCAGCAAGTTTGGCTTCTTCTTCTTTTTTGCGTTTTGCTTCTGCTTCCGCAGATGCATTTTTGGCAGCCATTTCTTTTTCTAACTTGGCAGCATCTTCTTGGTCTTTTTTAAGTTTTGCCGCTTCTTCTTTTTCTCTTTTGACTCTCTCTTTTTCTTCTTCTGCTTTTCTGAGTTTGTCTTCCTCAGCAGCTGTTAGGTGGTCTTTGTAAACCACTTTGAGGATGTCTGTTTTGTTAAGAACGACGGTAGTCCCGTCTTCTTTTCTAATTTTTAGCTTATACTGGTCTTGTTCTACTACCTTACCTTGGAGTGTTCCTCCTTTTTTGAGAAGGATGTTCTCTGCAGATAGATTAGTGGTGAGCACTACCAAAAGTGTTGCGATTTTAATGAATTGTGTAATAGTCAGTTTCAAGGGTATCTCAAGTGTTGGAATATTATATAACAATCTCTATAGTGTTACTTGCTACGTTTCAATTGATCTCTCCAATCATTTTTGCAATTTGGAAGTTAGGCAAGAATTTTTTTGCCAAAGAGGGTTCGAAAGTAAATCCACATTTGGAAAGAAATTATCCCTGTTATGATAAGGTATGTTCCAAATGTGGATCTTAAAATGAGAGGGTTTTAACCCTCTACATCTTGCATCAGGAAGTGGTGGACTTGGTCAGCACATTTCCTTCCTTCGGAAATGGCCCAAACGATGAGGGATTGCCCTCGTCTAACGTCCCCGCAAGCGTACACTTTTGGTACAGATGTTGCAAAAGAGCCTGGTTTTGTTCCAAAATCAGCTTTTACATTTCCCCGACCGTCCAGTTCCAATCCTTCTTTTTGCAAATCAGCGATGAGTCCTTCTTTGATGGGGTTCACAAATCCCATGGCAAGGAAAACTAAATCCGCAGGCCATTCGAATTCGGTTCCTGGGATTGGATTGAATTTTCCATTTTCCTCTTTCACTTCTGATCCGTAAATCGCAGTGACTTCCCCTTGGTCGTTAGATTTAAAACCCATAGTAGAGATGGCCCATTTACGAACCACACCTTCCTCGTGTGAAGAAGAAGTGCGAAGCATTTTCGGATAAAGAGGCCATGGAGTCGATGCGTCTCTTTCTTTAGGAGGTTCAGGGAAAAGTTCAATTTGAGTGACTGATTTGGCACCATGTCTGTTGGAAGTTCCAACACAGTCGGAACCGGTATCACCACCACCAATCACAATCACATGTTTGTCTTTTGCACTGATGATTTCTATGTCGTCACCTGCAACTTGTTTGTTGTTCTTAGAAAGGAAATCCATAGCAAAGTGAATCCCTTTGCTTTTTCTGCCTTCCAAAGGTAGATCTCTGGGAACTTCTGATCCACAAGCAAGAATTACAGAATCAAAATCAGCTAAAAGTTGTTTTGCGGTAATGTCTACACCCACGTTCACATTGGTTTTGAAGGTAACACCTTCTGCTTCCATTTGTTTCATGCGGCGGTCGATATGTCTTTTTTCCATTTTAAAATCTGGAATTCCGTAACGGAGTAGACCACCAATCCGATCATTTTTTTCAAAAATTGTGACAGTATGTCCAGCCCGAGCTAACTGCTGTCCTGCGGCAAGACCAGCAGGTCCAGAACCGACAACGGCTACTTTTTTTCCGGATTTAGAGGTTGGAGGTTGTGGAATGACCCAACCTTCTTCCCAAGCACGATCGATTATGGTTCTTTCAATTGATTTGATGGAAACTGGCGGTTCGATGATTCCTAAAGTGCAAGCAGATTCACAAGGAGCAGGGCAGAGCCTTCCTGTAAATTCAGGAAAGTTATTTGTTTTGGAAAGATTTTCCCAAGCTTCCTTCCATCGGCCTCGGTAGACAAAGTCATTGAATTCAGGGATGAGGTTATCTACAGGACAACCTGTATCACCGTGGCAAAAAGGAATCCCACAATCCATACATCGAGCGCCTTGGTCTTTGGCAACAGTTTCAGGGAAAGGTTTTTCGAACTCTTTATAGTTCTTAACTCGTTCCTTCGGTTCAATTTTTTGAAGGTATTCTTTTTTAAATTCTAAAAATCCTGTTGGTTTACCCACGAGCTGCTACCCCTTCTTTGTTAGGTTTTTCTGATGTTTTTTCATCAGCCATTTTTTCTAGAGCTTTTTTATAATCTCTTGGAATCACTTTGATTATTTGTTTGACCACAGTTTCCCAATTGTTTAGAACTTCTTCGGCTCGTTTTGAACCTGTATAAGTTTTATGGTCTTCAACCATTTTCTTTACTTCTGCAATTTCGGATGCATCAGCTAATGGATCTAAGTCGACCATCTCTTTGTTGATGAGCGCTTCTTTGTTTTTCTTTGGATCCCAAAGATAAGCAATTCCACCAGACATACCAGCAGCAAAGTTTCTTCCTATGTCCCCGAGGATGATCACTCGTCCACCAGTCATATACTCGCAACCATGGTCACCAGTTCCTTCTACGATCACATGGGCTCCCGAGTTACGAACACAGAACCTTTCCCCAGCAATCCCGTTCACATAGGCATTCCCACTGGTTGCTCCAATGAAACAAGTGTTTCCAATCACAATATTTTCTTCTGCTTTGTAAGGAGCATTCTTCGGAGTTTGGAAGATGAGTTTACCACCACAAAGTCCTTTTCCTACGTAATCGTTTCCTTCTCCAATGAGTCGAAGTGTCATCCCTTTTGTTACAAAGGCACCAAACGACTGTCCTGCGGTTCCTGTAAATTCGATATCGATCGTATCTTCAGAAAGACCATCTACTCCATATTTTTTAGTCACTTCGTGACTGAGCATTGTTCCCACAGAACGGTTTAAGTTCACAATGGAAGTTTTGATTTTAACCGGTTGTTTGTGGTCAATGGCAGCCAGTGACTTACGAATGAGTTCGTTATCGATTTGTTCATCCAAATGGTGATTTTGTTCTTTCGCACGGTAAAGTCCTGTAGGGAATACAGGAGTTGGTCTGTGGAGGACTTTTGTAAAATCAAGTCCACGAGCCTTCCAGTGGTGGTGAGGTCGTTTGAATTTGATTTTTTCCACTTGTCCAATCATCTCTTCGAAAGTTCTAAAACCAAGTTGTGCCATGATCTCGCGAACTTCTTCCGCTACAAAGGTCATGAAGTTTACAACATACTCTGGTTTGCCGGTGAACTTACTTCTTAAAAATTCATCTTGTGTCGCAACACCTACTGGGCAAGTGTTCAAGTGACACTTACGCATCATGATACAACCCACTGATACCAGTGCGGAAGTAGAGAATCCGAATTCTTCCGCACCGAGGAGTGCTCCTACGACAACATCTTTTCCCGTGAGGAGTTTCCCATCGACAGCGAGGTAAACCCGGTCACGAAGTCCGTTGGCAACAAGAGTTTGGTGAGTTTCCGATAGTCCGAGTTCCCAAGGTGTTCCAGCGTGGTGGATGGAAGAGATAGGGCTTGCACCTGTTCCCCCTTCATGTCCTGCAATGAGGATATGGTCCGCATGAGCTTTCGCCACACCTGCCGCCACAGTTCCTACCCCAGATTCAGAAACTAGTTTTACGGATACACGAGCTCTTGGGTTCGAATTTTTTAAATCGAAGATAAGCTGTTTTAAATCTTCAATCGAATAAATATCATGGTGAGGAGGAGGGGAGATAAGTGTCACACCTGGTGTGGAGTAACGCAACCAACCAATGTATTTGTCTACCTTGTGTCCTGGGAGCTGTCCACCTTCACCTGGTTTGGCGCCCTGTGCCATTTTGATTTGGATATCATCGGCATTGGTGAGGTATTCCATCGTCACACCAAATCTTGCAGAGGCAACCTGTTTGATCGCCGAACGCATGCTATCTCCATTAGGAAGTGTTTTGAACCTTACTGGATCTTCTCCACCTTCTCCTGTATTGGATTTTGCGCCAATGCGATTCATTGCAATGGCAAGAGTGGTATGAGCTTCCCAGGAAATGGACCCATGGCTCATCGCTCCTGTTTGGAAACGTTTGAGGATGGATTTAGTCGATTCTACTTCTTCAATTGGGATTGCTTTAGATCCTTCAAAGTCGAGTTGGAATAAACTTCGAAGAGTGACCGCTTTTTCGTTTTGGTTATCGATTAAACTAGAAAACTCTTTGAATACTTTGTAATCATTTTCTTGTGTTGCTTTTTGGAGTTTGTGTACAGTGACCGGTGTATAGAGATGACTATCTCCATTTTTTCGGTAATAGTGTACTCCACCTGGTTCCAAGTTGTTAGGGAAAAAAGTTGGATCATAAGCCGCTTTGTGACGGCGAACGGTTTCCTCTTCTAACATCTCAAGAGAAAGTCCTTCAATTCTAGACTGAGTCCCTGCAAAGTAAGTATTCACTAATTCAGAATCAAGTCCGACTGCTTCAAAAATCTGAGCACCACAATACGATTGTAATGTGGAAATTCCCATTTTGGAGAAAACTTTGAAAAGCCCTTTCCCAATAGATTTGATATATTTCTTTTTTGCTTCTTTGTATTCAGGAACTTCTGGAAGTAAACCTTGTTGTGAAAGGTCGGAAATAGTTTCAAAAGCAAGGTATGGGTTGATGGCGTTTGCTCCATAACCACATAACAATGCGAAGTGAGCCACTTCTCTTGGTTCCCCGGATTCCAAAACAATCCCTGCACGGGTACGAAGCCCTTCACGGATCAAATAATGATGAAGTCCCGCCACTGCAAGGAGCGATGGAATGGCTGCCTTTTTTTCACCCACACCATGGTCAGTTAAGATGATGAGTGTCACACCTTGGTCTCGAATGGCTTTTGCTGCATCAGAACAAACACGATCGAGTGAGTTTCTCATATCATGTTTTTTGGATGGATCAAAAAGGATTTCAAAAGTTTTCGCTTTGAAATGGCCTTCGCTGATTTGTTTGATTTTTTCAAAATCTTCGTTCGTGAGAATCGGATGTTCCAATTCCAATCGATGAGCGTGTTCTGGTTCTTCTGAAAGAAGATTTCCTTCAGGACCAATATAAGTTGTGAGTTCCATCACAAGCTCTTCCCGAATCGGATCAATTGGTGGGTTGGTTACTTGTGCAAAGTTTTGTTTGAAGTAACGGAATAGGGGTTGTGGTTTTTCGCTTAATACTGCAAGCGAAGAGTCCACACCCATAGAGCCAATTGGTTCTTCACCGGCAATTCCCATCGGTTTGATGACGGTAAACACATCTTCGTGAGTATAACCGAAAGCCCTTTGGCGTTCTAAAATAGTTTCGTGTTGAGGTTGTTTTACGTTCTCTGGGTCCGGTAAAGATCCAAGACGGATCATATTATCTTCTACCCATTTACGATAAGGTTTTTGAGTAGCGATTTGTTTTTTGATCTCTTCATCATCTAAGATTTGGCCTTTCTCCATATCGATGAGAAGCATACGACCTGGACGAAGACGATCTTGGATTAAAATTTCTTCTGGTGGAAGGTTAAGAACTCCAGCTTCAGAAGACATGATCACTTCATCTTCTTTGGTAACCACAAATCGTGCAGGACGAAGTCCATTTCTATCAAGAGTGGCACCAATGATGCGACCATCAGTAAAAGCAATGGCTGCAGGCCCATCCCAAGGTTCCATAAACGTTGCATGGTATTCGTAGAACGCGCGTCTGTCGGCATCCATTCCTTTGTTTTTGGACCAAGCTTCTGGAATCATCATCATCACTGAGTGTGGTAAGGATCTTCCACCCATTACAAGAAGTTCGAGTACTGTATCAAATGTTGCTGTATCAGACTGGCCTTCCATTACGATGGGAAGCATACGGCGAAGTTCATCACCGTAGAGTGGAGACTGCATCACCATTTGACGAGCTGCCATCCAATTCATATTCCCACGAAGTGTGTTGATCTCTCCGTTGTGAGCAATTTGGCGGTAAGGGTGAGCCAAATCCCAAGTAGGGAAGGTATTAGTTGAAAACCTTGTATGAGTTAAACAAAATGCAGAAGTTAAGTCTGGAGATTTTAAATCTTCATAGAATTTTTTAACTTGGTCACCAAGTAACATCCCTTTGTATACGATGGTTCTGGATGAAAAACTGGGAACGTAGTACTGGGAACGATCGAGTTTGAGTTCCGCACGAATCCTTCTGTCAATGAGGCGGCGAATGAGGAACAGTTTTCTTTCGAAGTCATCAGAAGTTTTTAATTTTTTTGATTTTTTCCCAATGAATACTTGTTTGAAGACGGGCATGGTTTTAGAAGCCACAACACCCGCGTAATCTTTGTTAATTGGTACATCGCGAAATCCAAGAAATTCTTCACCTTCATCCACAATGATTTTTTCAATGACGTTTTCTACTGCGGTCCTGACTTCAGTGTTTTGTGGGAGGAAAAGAAAACCCACAGCATAATCACCTTCTTTTGGGAGAGTGAAGGGAAGATTCTTTCTAAAAAATGCATCAGGGATATTGATCATGATCCCAGCACCGTCGCCAGTTTTTGGATCGGCTCCTTCGGCCCCTCGGTGTTCGAGGTTGCACATCAGGCGAATCCCCTTGTCAACGATGTCACGGGAACGTTTGCCCTTAAAATTTGCGATAAAACCAACACCACAGGAATCTTTGTCCATAGAAGGATCATACATACCTTGGGCCTGTGGGCCGAGTGGCGGAAGGATGGGTGGTTGGTTAGATTTTGACATACGTACCCTACACTAAAGCAATTACTGTACCTTGTTTTTGAATTTGGGTGTACTGTCCAATTATTTTGTTTTCAGCAAAATGATTTATTTTTAGGCAAAGCGAATCAGTCTCAAATGCTTATACGTGGTACATTATGGTGTATTATTGGCCATTCGGCTTTTTCTGTACGCTAATTTGAATTTTGTCTAAAAAAACTCACAGTACAAGAAACAAGCGAACTGCAACTTCCATAGGAAGATCGCTTAAATCCCAGCGCTCTCCATCTGAGGCTTGGTAGACTTCTTTTGTTAGTTTGAAGGCATCTTCTAGGTTGGAATCAGGATTTTCGAGAGAATTTGCGAGTGCCTTCGCTTTTTCATAGGCAAGTTTGGTTTGGATGTGTAGGGTCTTTCCCGGTAATTCCAAAAAAGCGATTTTTTCAGAGTTTTGGGTCCATACTTTTTCTTCCGTTACTTTTCCGTCCTTTAGAGAGGAGAACAAATAACGATCTTTGGAGGATTCAATTCGATATTGGGTTTCCTGTTTCCTGCCAATCCAAAAATAATATTGGGCTCCAAAACATAAGTATCCCAAAAGAAGTAATACCAATCCCCAAATCCAGTTGGGATTATCCTTTGCTCGAATCGTTACCACGAATAGAAATAAACCTAAGTTCCCGATCGCAATCAGGCTGAGTGAAAAATACCAATTAGCGTTTGTGATGTGATGATTCCATTCTATCGGAAACTGCGGAGGTCGAATGGATTCTTTTTCGGATTTTTCGTCCGGTGCTGTCTGGTTGGTATTTGATTTTTCCTTCTGAATGTGGTTAGGTTCTGGTTTCTCATTCGATAACTTCGGTTTGACGAGAAGTTCTTGGAATGGTTTCCCCGTTTCTGTTTCCACTGGAAGAGGAAAGATCCTGAAGAGTTTCCTAAATTCTTTCGATAATTTTGTATAACGGCTAAAACTCTCCGAACTATCGTTGTACTTCCTTGCAGAGACAGTGGCTATCGGAAGTAATAATCCAGATTTATGGTTTAAGTAAACGGTATCAGTATACAATCTCCCATCTTTTTTTGACTCGGATTCTGATTTGATTTGATAAGAAATAAATTCTGCAAAAGGAAATACGATATCAGGTTCGAGTCTTGAATCTCCAAACCGAATTTCTTCTTTGTTTTTATCTATAACCAACTGATATAAATATAATTCTTTATCTTTATATGATTTAAAACACATGAAGCTGAAAGGTAAAAACATGAGTAAGGTGAAGAAAGGTCCTATTTTTCCAATATGGTTTTGTTTCCACATCCAAAATCCGGAAAGTGCCAGTCCGGTCCAAAAAACAATTCCAAAGAGCATCAGATAATCATTGAAAGTCCCGGCTTTTACGAATACAGATTCTGATAAAAAAGTTGTTTCCACGCGGGAAAAATCTCTTTGATTTTTTTCTATTTGTCAACTACGCTAATCGCGATGCATTTTATATTTTCTAGTCTCCGCCTGGGATTTCTTTTTCTGTTTTTTTCTGGAATGGTTCCTTTCGAAGTTTTTTCGAAAGAGATCCCGACCTTAGAGAGGAGAGTCACTTGGGAAGAGGGAACCATCTCAGAAGCAGAAGCAAATATTTGGGAATCTGTTTTAGAAGAACATGAAGAAAAAACTTCAAACCAAGTTGCCATTCTCGTTGTACGTTCGTTAGAAGGTGAAATTTTAGAAGAATACAGCTTAAAAGTTGCCGAAGAGTGGAAACTCGGTCAAAAAAATCAGGACAATGGAGTTCTTATTTTACTCTCCATTGAGGACAGAAAGGTAAGAATTGAAGTGGGTTATGGACTGGAAGGAATTTTGACTGATGTTTATTGCAATCGTATCATTCGAAATATAATGATTCCGCATTTTAAATCTGGAAATTACGAAGAAGGAATTACTGCTGGTTTAAACCAAATCCTAACCACTCTAGATACAGGAGTGACGCCAAAAGAACCTACAATGTGGGAAGAATTCCAAGCCTTTCGTGGAATTGGAGCCGAACAAGGTTGGCATTTGTATTTGATTGGACTTATCTTTGTTGGGATTATTTTTCTTTTCGCAACCATTTTAGCCTTCCACAAAGAAGATTCTAGTACCTGGGTATTTTTCTTTTTACTGATTTTTTTCCAGTGGGTTCCTTCTATTTTCTACGGATTTTATGGTTGGGTGGTTTGTAATTTTATCTATATCATTGGGTTTCCCTTTGTTCGCCTAACAAGAAATAAAATTTCTTGGGTTAAGTCCATCTCAGAAAAAATTTCGGATTCCGTTACTTATTCCTCAGGCAGTTCTTCTGGCGGATGGAGTTCTGGAGGAGGGTCTTCTAGTGGTGGGTGGAGTGG